>CAZXCO010000637.1:0-4981 GCA_964639095.1 uncultured Solibacteraceae bacterium | reverse complement strand
CCCCTGGATGACCATATCGAGCGGATTGCCGGTGTTGGAGAAATCGCCCTGCTGAAAAATGATTTCGTTGGATACCGCGCGCACGCCGAGTCCGAGTTGCAGGCCCGTCGGCACCACCGTGGTGGCGCCGGCCTGCGCGCCGGGCTGAACGGTCGTCTGGTACATGAGGTCCTGAAACTGGGCGCGGCGGGCTTTGTAGCCGACGGTGTTCGAGTTGGCGAGGTTATTGGCGATGTTGTCGATGTTGAGTTGCTGGGCCGTCATACCGCTGGCGGCGCTGTAGAGAGCTCGGATCATTTGTTCATGCTCCTGTAAGATGCGATTCCTTCCAAAGCTGCCTCTCAGAATTTAAGTCGCCACTTTGGCGACCTCTTCGATGGCCCGCCGGTTGAGTTCATTCGCGAGATTCATGGCCTTCTGGAGCATCTCGAATTGCCGCATAATCGCAACGAGCTGGACCGCCGATTCCGCGGCTCCCACGTTCGACTGTTCGAGCCTGCCCTGCAGGACCGTTCCTGCTGCGGCCCGCGGCATGACGCCCTGGGCCGGAACAAAATAGTTGGAGCCTTCCTTGTTCAGACTCCGGGTATCGAAGGAGGAGATCTGCAGACGGCCGACGGGCGCGCCGGATTGCTGCACCGTCCCGTCGGGCAGGACCTCCACCGGAAGGTTCGGAACGAGCTGAATGGTCCCGCCGCCCGCCGCAACCACCGAGTTTCCGTCGTCAGCCGTGAGCAGGCCGGCCGGTGAGACGCGGAACCGCCCGTTTCGTGTATAACGCACGCCGCCGCGCGTATTGACCGCGAACAGGCCATCGCCCTCGATCGCGAGATCGAGAGGATTGGCGGTGTTGATCAGCGTCCCCTGGGCGAGATCCGTCCAATGGCTTTCGATCAGCGGCAGGGTCTGGATGTCGCCGGTTACCGGGTCGGCCGACGCGTCATCGCTCGTATAAAGACTGAAGAACTCACGGTCCGCTTTGAATCCGCCGGTTTCGATGTTGGCGAGATTGTTGGCAAGCATCTGGAGCGATTCAAGCCGCGCCTGCATGCCGCTGGCTGCAGAAATGGAAATGCCGTCCATGATTGATTTCCCGGAGGCCTGTTATGCAGCCCGCGGGCCTAACGAAAAAAAATTCGATAAAGTGCTCTAAATCAGCCTGGGGCGGCCGATAAGGCCAATGAGCCCGATTGGTCGAAACGCCAGGATTTTGGCGCTTTCCGGCAGATCGGCAAAATTCTGTCTGCGATTCCCGCGGCTAACCACTTGATTCATTAAGCGCACCGGTTTGGTTCGGCGCCTGCTTTCACCGGTGCGTGACCTTACCTGTTGCACTGGCGCAAGTACCGGCGGCGAACCAGACGGTAAACCAGGCAGCAAACCAATGGATGCCGGGGCTTCCGAATTCGCCGGCGCCGGGCAGCACAACGGGGCGCGCGCCCGCAGCGAACACCGGAGCAGAGGAAGGCCGTCTCGCGGGTCGTGTCCATGATGCGGCGGTTTCGAGCGAGCGGGATTCGTCGAGTCCTTTTCAGACGTTGATCGCGGAACTGGTCCGCGAATGGCATGAGGCTGTGCCGGCCACGAGCGCGAAAGGGGTGCTGGCCGATGCGTCGTCAAGCAACCTGCCGCGATCGGTCGCGCCGTCCTCGCCTGCTCTTGCACCGCCTTCTCTGCTGACGCCCGGCACGGCGCTGAGCCCTGCCCCTGCATCGGGCGGTGCTCCTGCGTCAGATTCTTCCGTATCCGAGATGCCGGAATCTGATCCGGCAGCAGCCCTGCCGCCAGTTAATGCGGATGCGCCGGGTTCGGCCGGTATGGCGACCGATCCTTCTCTGCCGGACGCTCCTGAAGTGCATCTGCCGCCAATTCCCACTGGGGCCGGCCTGACGCAAAACGGGCCGCCCTCGAGGGTGGGCCATCACCATCGCGACAGACGGAACGACATGGCTTCGGCAGCGGATAACGGCAAGCAGCCGCCGGCCGCCCCGCCGGTCGACATCCCCGCGCCGTCTTTCACGATGCCGATCCTGCCACCGCTGACGCCGCCGGTTGGCGAAGCAAGCGGCGAAGTCCGTACACTGGCTGACTCCCGTGCCCCTGAGCCGCCCGCGCCGGCTCAACTGCAATCGCCGCCGGCGCTGGAAGTCAGAATCCGAATGACGCCCCCCGATGGGCCCGCAGCGCCGCGGACCAGTCCGCCGGAATCGCTGTTCCCGGCTTCGCCCGCAGTATTGGCTCCCGCCAGACCAGCGGCGGCGTCGCGATCTGAATCGACGGCCTCCGCCTCCGAACCGGCGCCCACGGCCGCCGAAGCGAGCCCCCGTGCTCGCGATGCGCGCCCACAGGCTCTTCGTTCCAGTGCTTCACCCACGAGCGCCCTGTCTTCCGTGCCGCCTGTGCCGGAGCCTGCCCCGGCGAAGCAACCCGAAGCGGAAAACAATTCCGCCGCGAAGCGGAACTCCGGCGCGGCAACTACAAACAACAGCGATGCAAGCTCCTCGTCAGCTTCGAACTCCGCCTCCCGCATCGGGCCGGATCTGACGCCGCATGCCGCACCCCGCACGGCCAGTCACGCGGCCGCGCCCCCGTCGACGCAGCACCCGGCTTTTGAAGCTGGTTCCGTGCAGACAGCCTCGCCGCACCCCGCCAATGCCGCGGCGTCCGGATCGGCGCTGCAAGCCGACACCACCGCGATCAAAGACGAACCGAAGCCGGCGCCCGAGCCGCAGGCAGGCGTTCTGAGAGAGTCCCCTCTGGCCGAACTGAAGTCGCAGCAGACGCAGGCGCAGCAGCCGATGCGGTCGCTCGCTCTGGAATTTACCCCCGACGGCGCGCGTGATATCAAGCTCCGCGTTGCCGAACGCGCGGGAGACGTTCATATTTCCGTACATGGCACCGATGCCTCGCTGGCCGGCCGTTTGCGGGAAGGGGTCAGCGATCTGGTCGGATCGCTCGGCAAGGCGGGCTATGAAGCCGAGGCATGGACTCCGGGGCAGGGCCACCAGGGTCAGCGGCAACCGCCCAATCCACGCAGATTCGCTCGCAGCCGGCCGGGGCGGAGCGGCGCCGAAGAATTCACCGGAATTTTACAACAACCTGTTCAGGAGATCTCATGAGTCCGATTGCACACGCGACAAGCTCCACGGATAATCCGGGAACGCCGCCGCCTTCGCAGAAAGCCGATCCGCTGGCGAGCGAAAGCACTTTTTTGACGCTGCTGGTCTCGCAGCTTCAGAATCAGGATCCGCTTAATCCGGCTGACAGTACCGAATTCGTTTCGCAACTGACTTCCTACAGTCAGCTCGAGCAGTTAATCGACATCAACAACAACACAGCGCCGCCTGCCAGCGGGAGCAATACGAACACAAGCACCACAACTTAAGGAACACGGGGACTCATCATGGGAACAGCTTTCTCAAACGCGCTTTCCGGACTGACCGCGAACGCTCTCGCCATTGACGTTGTCAGCGGCAATCTCGCCAACCAGAACACGTATGGGTACAAGGCGAATCAGGTTTCATTCGAGGATCTTGTCAGCGAGAGCCTCGGCGCCACATTCAGTTCGAATCTGGTCGGCGGTTCAGCCGTTCCGATCTCGACGCGGCCGTTTTCGCAGGGCGCGATCACATCCACCGGGCAGCCGTACGATGCGGCGATCCAGGGAAACGGATTTTTCGTTCTGCGGGACGCCAACGGGCAGCAGTCGTTCACCCGTGCGGGCAATTTCGTGCTCGATTCCACGGGCCACCTGCTGACGCAGACGGGCCAGCACGTCGAGGGCTGGAACGGCGTCAACGGCGTGATCAATACGAACACCAGCACGAGCGACATTGTGCTCCCGGTGGCCGGCCTGCGGCAACCCAACACGACGACCGAGTTCAGTCTCAACCTGAACCTCAATGCGAACGCCGCAGTGGGCTCGTCGGATGCCACCTTCAGCTCTCCGATGCAGGTGGTCGATACGCAGGGAAAGACGCATCTGTTAACGGTCACATACACCAAGACGGCGGCCGGCACATGGGATTACAGCGTGACGATCCCGCCCGCGGATCTGAAGACTCCGCCGAGCCCGCCGGTTCCCCTCGCCACGGGAACGCTGACGTTCGATGCCAACGGAAACCTGGCTACGCCGGGTCCGGCAGCGGGCGCGATTCCGATCGCCATCACGGGACTGGGCGACGGGGCTGCCGACATGAACATCACGTGGAACCTTTACGATGCGAACGGCGTGCCGCAGATCACGCAATACGATCAGGCTTCGGCAAATCTGGCCAGTTCGCAGGACGGTACGCAGGCGGGGCAACTGGAAAGCATCGCGATCGGCGCCGGCGGGGTGTTGACGGCCACCTACACCAATGGCGACAAGGTGCCCGTGGCGCAGATTGCCCTGGCCTCGATTCTCAATCCTTCGTCGATGGAGGATCTGGGGAACAACAATTTCGGCGTCACGTCGGAGACGGCCGTGCCGGCGATCGGCACACCGGGAAGCGGCTCGCGCGGAGCCGTGACAGGAGGCGCCCTCGAATCGTCCACCGTCGACATCGCGAAGGAGTTCACGAACCTGCTGGTATATGAGCGGGGTTATCAGGCCAACTCGAAGGTTGTGACCACGGAAGACCAGGTCGTGCAGACGACGCTGGCTCTCATCACCGCCTGATGACTGCGCAGGAGGAGGTCGCGCACATCGGCAACGTGCCGGTCGAGATCGAAGTGCAACTCGACCGGCGCTGGATGAAGTTGTCGGAGATTCTGGCGATCGAAAAGGGCAGCATCGTCGAGATGCGGCGCTCGGCCGGAGAGAACATCGACATCTTCATCGGGAAAAAGCTGGCGGCGTTCGGAGAAATCGTGATTATCGAGAGCACGATGGGCGTCCGGATCACGGATTTCAACATCGAGCGGTGAAGGTTATGGATGCTGTTCAACCTCTGGCCGGGATCGTGCTGGTGATGGCGCTTCTGGGCGGCGCGCTGCTGCT
>CAZXCO010000636.1:0-10273 GCA_964639095.1 uncultured Solibacteraceae bacterium | reverse complement strand
GGACAGGGCTTCGAAGATCTGCTGCGGCGAGATGAAGTGGATATGACTATCGATGCATCCGGCGGTCACAATCATGTTTTCGCCGGCGATAACTTCCGTGGATGCTCCGACAATCAGCTCAGGATCGACCCCGTCCATGGTGTCGGGATTGCCGGCCTTGCCCACTTTGACGATCCGGCCGTCGCGAATCCCGATGTCGCCTTTCACGATGCCCCAGTGATCGAGGATGATTGCGTTCGTGATCACCAGGTCGAGAACGCCGCCCTTTCCGCCGCGTGGCATCGTGCTGTTCTGGCCCATGCCATCGCGGATCACCTTTCCACCGCCGAAGGTGATTTCGTCTCCGTAAGACGTGAAATCCTTTTCGATCTCGATGATCAGATCCGTGTCTGCGAGGCGAATCCGGTCGCCGACTGTCGGCCCGTAAAAATCCGCGTAGGCGCGGCGATCGATATTCAGGCTCATGATTCTCTCGGTCCCAGGCTTCCGTTGATCCTGCCCTGATGCCCGAAGATCCGCCGCAATCCGCCGAAGGCGACCAGGCTGACCGGTTTCTCCTCGCCGGGTTCAAATCGGATTCCCGTTCCCGCGGGCGCATTCAACCGCATGCCCCGCGCCTTTTCCCGATCGAACTCGAGAGCCCGATTCACTTCGAAAAAATGATAGTGGCTCCCGACCTGAATCGGGCGATCCCCGGTATTGCGCACGATCACAAGCGCCTCGTCCCGCCCGCTATTGGCCGCGATCGGGTCGAGTTCCAGCAGATATTCCCCCGGAATCACAGATATTTGCCTCCATTCTTCGCGAATCGCGTCTTACTGGATCGGATCATGCACCGTAACCAGCTTGGTTCCGTCCGGAAACGTGGCCTCCACCTGCACGTCGTGAATCATCTCCGGCACGCCTTCCATAACGTCGCTGCGCCTGAGGATTGTCGCGGCCGAACTCATAATCTCCGCAACTCCCTTGCCGTCACGCGCAGCCTCGAGCATTTCGGCGGTAATCAGTGCGATGGCTTCGGGGTAATTCAGCTTCAGCCCCCGCGCCATGCGCCGGCGGGCAACCTCAGCGGCAACGAAAACCATCAGCTTTTCCTGTTCACGCGGGGTCAGATGCATGTCAGTTGATTTTACGAGGAAGAATGGCGCGTTCGCCCCAGAGTTCCCTCTTCGCAGTCTCCCAGAAAGTATGAAGCCCGGCGGTAATCTCGTACGCTTCACAGGCGAGGCCGCGAATGACGAGTCCGTCCGCAACGAGCGCGCTCACGCCCCACCGCGCGGTGGCAACACTCCGGTCAAAGGCAATCCCGTTCAGTTTCGATTCGAGCGCGAGCCACCGGTTGAGAGCCACGCCGGTGTGGCACACATACAAGCTTGCCGTATAGCGGAATCCGCCCCATCGCGCGACGGAGCGCGGATCGCAGGCTGCAGGTTCGAGAGAATACCGCTCAAGCGCCAGCGGACGCCTTTCGGAGAAAATTCCGCATTCGGAATGAAAAAGATCGAAGGCAAATTCCTCGCCGCTCGCGATTCGTCCCGCAGCGATCGTTTCCCACCCGATGAACCCGGCATTCGAACCAAGCGATATCACTGTCGACTGGCTGAAACGCGATGCGGCGAAGGGAATAATTGCATCGGGCAAGTATTCCACCACAGCTCCGTCGCCGATGCGAATGGACGTAAAGAGACGGGCGACTGCGGACCCCGGCCGCCGCCGGTACACACGCGTGGCGCCGATCGACGTCACCTGGACGCGCGCGCCACTCCCGGCTTCGACCAGGAGACTCAGTGAGTCGCCAGCCAGAATCCCTCCCGAAACGTTGTGCAGATGCACCACGGCCTGCCTCTCCGCATTCTGAAACGCGCGAATCGCCCGCCATGGCGGCTGCTGAACCGGAACCGACATACGGGTGCAATCGCCATCCCGCCGAAAGACCAGTTCCAGCCGGCTCATCGCGCTTTCCCCGCGTCGGGTCATGCTCCCCGCCGGCGGCGTGGAGCTTTCGTCGATCGATTCAGAGAGCACCGGCATTCGCAGCTCGATCAACTGATAAACAGCCGGGAAGGCAGGCAGCAATGCCGCATCGAAGCCAGTTCCGGCAGATGCGCGAACGATTCCGCCCTGCGATAAGGAACTCCGCGCGTGCGCTTCACGGCCTCCACGATATTCGGTTTCAGATCCCATGCGATCCGGCCGGCCTGGATCTGGCCGAGCGGAAGAAGGCGCTGCGCGGCGGAAATCGCATTGAGCACGCTCTGGTGAAGCAAAGCTCCGACTGCCGAATCCGCATCGATGCCGAGCGCGCCGCCGGTATATCCGAACGCCACGGGATAATGCAATTCCTCGACCGAGGCCAGTCGTAACAGCGGAGAAATCGGGCTCATCGCCGCTGCCAGCGCCGCAAACCGCCGGCCCATGGCCAGGCTCGCCTGCCGCGACTCGCGCGCCAGGCGCAGCGCGCTGAGATGCTCGTTCATTTCCCGTATTTCCCCGCGTTCCGGCGATTTTGCACCAATGGCCGCGGCTTTATGCGCCGCACGGCAAAATACTCCGTCGACGAACAGCGTTCCGGAGAGCGAATCTCTCAGATATCCGTAAAGCGATGCCGGCGCACTCTGCACGCTGGTTCCGATGTCTTCGTCGAATACCAGAGCCTCCAGCCCGAACGAGTGGGACATCGAACCGACGGGCAGCGCACTGTCCGCAAGTTGAAGCAGCGCAAGGAAAGACGAATCCTGGGGCAAAATACAACCTACTAGCTGAACAGCGCTCCAGACAACAAAAATTTATTATCCAGGTCCATCAAAAGAATCTATTGGACACCACCCGACATGGTCTTGTAGCGTTAAAACTCAGTAAGTTTTTACACATTATCCCTGACACGCCTGATCTCCCCGTCTGAGAGACAAGCGTGAGGTGCCGGCCCGCTCAACTCCAAATCGGAGTCGCCACATTCGCGACGAGCACAACGGCTGTCACGCACTTTGCAAGAAAAATAAATCGCGCGCCGGCCGCTCCGCGTTCCGGCTAATTGAAAAGGACTCGCTAAATGATCAGACGACTTGTCCGCGACGTGCGGACTTGCAGCCCTGGGAGTGTCTCTACCCGGCGCTGCGCCGCTCTTTTGCCCCTGCTGCTCGGCTGCCTCGCATCCGTTCCGCTCTCATGGGCACAGAACGAACTGGGACCGGTAACGATCGGTGGCGGTCTGCAGACCAGCTACAGCAATGTCGAGCCCAGTACTGGTCCCGCCACCGATCACTTCGATCTGAACCACGCCCGCATTTACGTGAATGGATCGGTCACCGAAAACATCAAGTTCATGTTCAACACCGATTACGACAGCGGGTCCAACAAGATCGGCGTGCTGGACGCCGTCGCGGAAATCGGCGTTTCTCCCGAATTCAATATCTGGATCGGCCGCTTCCTGCCGCCCAGCGATCGGGCCAACCTGTATGGCCCGTTCTACGCGAACAATTTCCTCGTATACACCGACGGTGTTCAGGACGGATTTCCCTTCGTATATCAGGGCCGTGACAACGGCGCTGCATACTGGGGCACTTTCGCGAGAAAGGTCAAGGTTTCCGTTGGTGCGTTTGACGGCGGCGGCGCCAGCGGGAGGTCGAATGTGATCGGCGCCACCCGTTTACAAATCGATTTCTGGGATCCGGAAGACGGCTATTACCTCAACGGGACCTATTTCGGCGACAAAAACCTGCTTTCCATTGGCGGTGCGACGCAATTTCAGGATGGCCGCACCGCCACCACGGTCGATTTTCTGCTCGAAAAGAAAGTGCTCCACGGCGGCGCGTTCACGATCGAAAGCGAATACTCGAATTACAACCGCCTGGGTGGTTACGACGCGGCCTTCGCGAAGAGCCAGGGCGCTTACGGCCTCGTCAGCTTCCTTTTCCCGAAGGAAGTCCCGATCAGCAAATTCAAGGGCAAATTCGAACTGCTCGGCAAGTATGCCAAAGCCGATTTCACGCATGGCACGCTGGCCAACTACGACCAGAAGACCACCGAGATCAACGTCGATTACGTGATCAGGCAGTTCAATGCGCGTGTGATTACGTTCTGCGAGAACCAGAGATTCAACACCCTGAGACTCACGAACAACTGGCGCGCCGGCATCGGGGCTGCAACTGCAGATGTGACGCGGCATTCCTCAACCTCAAAAGGAGTCAATTCATGAAACGAAGATCATTGATAACCTCGGCAGCGCTGCTGTTTGCCGGCTTCGGATTTTCCACCGGCGCCATGGCGCAGGGCACCATCAAGGTGGGGATCCTGCACTCTCTTTCAGGAACGATGGCCATCAGCGAGACGACGTTGAAGGACACGATTCTGATGATGATCGATGAGCAGAACAAGAAGGGCGGCCTGCTGGGCAAAAAGCTCGAGCCTGTAGTGGTGGATCCCGCTTCCAACTGGCCTCTGTTCGCTGAAAAGGCCGCGGAACTGCTGGAGAAGGATAAAGTCGCTGTCGTCTTCGGCTGCTGGACGTCGGTTTCGCGAAAGTCGGTGCTGCCGGTGTTCGAAAAGGACAACGGCCTGTTGTTCTACCCGGTTCAGTATGAAGGCGAAGAGTCGTCCAAAAACGTGATCTATACCGGAGCCGCTCCGAATCAGCAGGCGATTCCCGCAGTCGATTACCTGATGAAGGAAGTCGGCGTCAAGCGCTGGGTACTCGAAGGCACCGACTACGTCTACCCTCGCACCACGAACAAGATTCTCGAGGCATATCTGCTTTCGAAAGGCGTGAAGCACGAAGACATTTCGATCAATTACACGCCGTTCGGCTACTCCAACTGGCAGGCGCGCGTTGCCGCCATCAAGAAGTTCGGATCCGCAGGCAGGAAGACGGCCGTGATTTCGACCATCAACGGCGACGCCAACGTTCCGTTCTACAAGGAACTCGGCAACCAGAAAATTTCAGCGGAAGATATTCCTGTTGTCGCTTTCTCAGTCGGCGAAGAAGAGTTGTCGGGCCTCGATACCAAACCACTCGTCGGGCATCTGGCGGCGTGGAACTACTTCGAGAGCATCAACACGCCGGCCAACAAGGCGTTCATCGACCGGTGGCACAAGTTCATCAAGAACCCGAAGCGCACCACCAACGATCCCATGGAAGCTCATTACATTGGCTTCAATCTCTGGGTGAAGGCGGTCCAGAAGGCCGGAACGACGGACGTCAACAAGGTCATCGCCGCGCTCCCCGGGCTCGAAACACCGAATCTCACCGGCGGGATGGCGAAGGTGCTGCCGAATCACCACATCACCAAGCCGGTCTACATCGGCGAAGTGAAGGCGGACGGCCAGTTCAATGTCGTCTGGAAGTCGCCGGGCCTGGTTCCGGGAGATGCGTGGTCTGACTATCTCCCCGGCAGCAAGGATATCGAGGCGGACTGGGTCACGTTGAAGTGCGGCAACTATAACAAAGTCACAAAGAAGTGCTCCGGGCAGAACTACAAATAGCTGAATGAAATGAAACACATCCATAAGGGCGGGCAGTGGCTGTTCCTGCTGCTGCTCGTCCTCGGGCGTGTCCCTGTTGCATACGCCCAATCCCAGGGGGACGCCGCTTTCCTGTCGACGCTCAACGAGCTGCGGCAGGCAACCTACGACGACAAAAAAGCGATCATCGAGCGGCTCGGCGAGAGCGGCCACAAGAGCGTGCGCGCCGTTCTGACAGCGCTTCTCGAGGAGCGTCTCTACTACCGCAACACCGATCAGAAGGTCTTCATCGCGAAGGCCGCCGAGGCCGATCCTCTCAATCTCGTCGATCCCCTGACTCTGCGGGCGGCGGGGAGCGCATCGGCCGGCAGCATGACGCAGATCGGAACGAATAACGCCCTGCGACGCATGCTGCGCGAGAGCGTGGCCCGCTACTCGCTTTCCAGCCCGGACACTCAGGTCCGCAAAGACGCGGTGCGCGAGATGGCGAAGTCGCTGAACGATGAGACGATCGCGCTCCTGCGCCGGCGGCTCGCAATCGAAAAGAACTCCGGAGTGCGGAGCGATATCGCAAGCGCTCTCGCCTTAGCTGCCCTCGATAGTCCCGATGCAAACACGCGGCTTCAGGCGGTCGCCACTCTCCAGACAAGCGTCAGCCAGGACGTGCGCAACAGGCTGGCGCAGCTTCTCGATAAAAACTCCGGCGGCAGCTATGTCGAAAAAAACGGCGGCGTGCGGCAGGCCGCCGCGAGCGCGATACGATCCATCGACGACTGGCGGAACTTCTATGGCGGCGCTCAGACCCTTTTCTTCGGACTCAGCATGGGGTCCGTGCTCGTTCTGATTGCCATCGGACTCGCCATCACCTTTGGCGTGATGGGCGTCATCAACATGGCGCACGGCGAGTTGATGATGCTGGGCGCCTACACCACCTATGTGGTTCAGACAGCGATGCCCGGCCATATCGGTCTCTCCATTCTGCTGGCGATTCCGGCGGCCTTCATCGTCGCGGGGCTGGCCGGCGTCCTGATGGAACGTACGATCATCCGCTTCCTGTACGGGCGGCCGCTGGAAACGCTCCTCGCGACCTTCGGCGTCAGCCTCATCCTGCAGCAAACCGTGCGCTCCATCTTCTCGGCGCTGAACCGGTCGGTGGTTACTCCCGATTGGATGAGCGGATCTCTTCGACTGAATGATGCGCTCGAGCTCACTTACAACAGGCTTTACATCGTCATATTCGCGGTCCTGGTCTTTGCGCTGATCCTTCTCGTGCTGAAGCGGACCCGCATCGGACTCGATATTCGCGCGGTTGCACAGAACCGCTCGATGGCAAAGGCGATGGGCATTCGCACGGAGTGGGTGGACGCGATGACCTTCGGGCTGGGATCGGGCATCGCCGGTGTCGCGGGAGTCGCGCTCAGCCAGTTGACCAACGTGGGCCCGGACCTCGGTCAATCCTACATCATCGATTCCTTCCTGGTCGTTGTTTTCGGCGGTGTGGGCAACCTGTGGGGCTCGCTGATCGGCGGATTGTCGATGGGAGTCGTAAACCAACTGCTTGAGCCATACGCCGGCGCTGTTCTGGCGAAGATTCTGGTGCTGGTCGCGCTCATTCTCTTCATTCAGGCGCGCCCGCGCGGACTATTCCCGCAGACCGGCCGCAGCGCGGAGGACAAGTAGATGCGTCGCCCCGGCAACTGGAGCACGGGCGGCTATCGCGGCGGCGAGTGGGTACTCATCGTCCTCGCAGTTGTCGCAATCGCCGTGCCGGTTCTCAACCAGGCCGTGCCCGCTTCATCGGCCTTTCACCTTTCGTCATACGGGTTGACCCTGATCGGCAAATACCTGTGCTACGGAATGCTTGCTCTCGCGCTGGACCTCATCTGGGGTTACTGCGGCATTCTCAGTCTCGGGCACGCCGCTTTCTTCGCGCTCGGCGGCTATGCGATGGGCATGTATCTCATGCGCGAGATCGGCCCACGCGGCGTTTACGGCAACCCCATCCTGCCCGACTTCATGGTGTTCCTGAACTGGAAGTCCCTGCCATGGTTCTGGTACGGCTTCAATCATTTCCTCTTCGCGGCCCTCATGGCGATGCTGGTACCGGGCCTGCTGGCGTTGGTTTTCGGATGGTTTGCCTTCCGCTCGCGGGTTACCGGCGTGTACTTTTCGATCCTTACCCAGGCGCTCACCTACGCCCAGATGCTCGCCTTTTTCCGCAACGACAAGGGCTTCGGCGGCAACAACGGATTTACGGATTTCAAGGACATTCTCGGTTTCGATCTGCACTCCGAGAAAACGCGCGTCGTGCTGCTGGTCGTAACCGCGGCCGCGCTGGCGGTCAGTTACATGGCCTGCCGCATGATCGTGGAATCGCGAGCGGGCCGCGTGCTGCGCGCCATCCGCGACGCGGAAAGCCGGGTCCGTTTCATCGGCTATCCGGTCGAATCGTTCAAGCTGTGGGTCTTCGTGTTTTCGGGCGTTGTGGCCGGCGTCGCGGGCGCGCTTTACGTTCCGCAGGTCGGCATTATCAACCCGAGTGAATTCGGACCGATCAACTCCATCGAGGCCGTCATCTGGGTTGCGGTCGGTGGAAGGGGCACGCTCTACGGCGCGATCATCGGCGCGGTTCTCGTCAATTACGCGAAAACATACCTCACGGGCGCCTTTCCGGAAATCTGGCTTTATGTGCTCGGCGCCCTCTTCGTACTGGTGACTCTTTTCCTGCCGCGCGGAATTGCCGGCCTGATGCCCTCGCGGGCCGAACGAAAACCAGCCGCTTCAAAAGCGGCTGTAACGGGGCCCACATCCTGAAGCCTATGCGCGACAAGAGACTTTATCTCGAAGACCTCACCGTCAGCTTCGACGGCTTTAAGGCGCTCAACAGGCTGACGCTGTACGTGGAACCCGGCGAGCTGCTTTGCATCATTGGTCCGAACGGAGCCGGCAAGACCACTATGATGGACGTGATCACAGGGAAAACGCGGCCCGACTCGGGATCGGCGTGGTTCGGCGACGGCATCAATCTTCTCGAACTCTCCGAGGCGCAAATCGTGAAGGCCGGTATCGGCAGGAAGTTTCAGAAGCCGACCGTTTTCGAACAACTTACGGTCTTCGAGAACCTTGAGCTGGCCCTTGCGGGCAGCCGGTCGTTCCTGAAAACGCTGCGCGCACGCATCAGCGGCGCACAGCAGAAGCGCATCGGCGAAGTCCTCGATCTCATCGGCCTCACGGCGCATCGCCACTCGCCTGGAAGCATTCTGGCGCACGGACAAAAGCAGTGGCTCGAAATCGGCATGCTGCTCATGCAGAACCCCGAGCTGCTGCTTGTCGATGAGCCGGTCGCCGGGATGACCCCGCATGAGATCGAGCGCACCGCGGAACTGCTGCGTTCGCTTGCCGGTGAGCACTCGATCGTTGTCGTGGAGCATGACATGTCATTCGTCCGCTCGATTGCGCGCCGCGTCACGGTTCTGCATGAGGGGCAGGTCATTGCCGAGGGCGACATGGAGAAGGTTCAGAAGGACCCTCGCGTCATCGAAGTCTATCTGGGAGTGTGAACGTGCTGGAGATCCAGTCTCTTAACCAGTTCTACGGAGGCAGTCACACTTTGTGGGACGTCGATCTTGCTGTGCCCGCCGGTTCGCGAATGTGCCTGATGGGGCGCAACGGCATGGGCAAGACAACGCTTCTCAAATGCGTGATGGGCTTGCACGCCGCCAGTTCCGGCTCGGTTGCATTCGAGGGAACCGATCTGCTCACACTGTCGGCCGAGCGGCGCGCAAAGCTCGGTATTGGTTATGTCCCGCAGGGTCGCGAAATCTTCCCGCATCTCACGGTTGAGGAAAATCTCCGTGTCGGCCTCGGCGTTCGAAAGAACGGCGTCCGCGCGATCCCGCCGCGTATCTTCGATCTCTTCCCCGTGCTGAAGAAAATGCTCCGCCGGCGTGGCGGGGACCTCTCGGGAGGACAGCAACAGCAACTCGCCATCGGCCGCGCCCTCGTGCTCGAGCCCAAACTTCTGATCCTCGACGAACCGACCGAAGGGATCCAGCCCAACATCGTTCACGAAATCGGCGATATCATTCTGCGCCTGAACCGGGAAGAAGGACTGACTATTCTCCTCGTGGAGCAGAAGCTTCCCTTCGCCCGCCGCGTCGCCAGTGAGTTCTGCATTCTCGATAAAGGACGGCGCGTCGCCGCCGGAGTGATCGGCGAATTGACGGACGAGGTCATGCAGGCACATCTGAGCGTGTGAGGAACGCGGCCGGCGGAGTCGTATCGGAGCGGAGCCGCGGCAGACCTGGTTGCTTCGGACGGGAAGCCGTGCGAAGTGGCGGCTGCGAGAGGTATCGACAGCAGGCCTATGCGGACGACGTTGGATCCCCGCCGTGGCATCGCGCCGCACGCGCTCCTAGCCGTTCATTTCGTTCCCGCTCCCGTGCTCGAGCGCGAACAGTTCCATCGGCGTGCGCGATAGTAACGCCGGGACTGATTCGGAAGCGAAAGTGATTCGGTTGGATGCCGCCTGCACGCGGAAGATGCCGGGGGCTCGCGTCAGCTGGATCATCATCAACCAGTCGGAGTCAGTTGCCGTCGGGCCGCGCGGACTCTCTTTCGCGGCTCCTCCGTACTCCTGGGAGCTTCGACGCCCGCGATCCGGCGAGGCCGTCGCTCCATGGTGACAATGGAGCGACGCGAGCCTTGAAGTTGCCCGACGCACAGGCCTGGTTTCGATATTCGGCTAGTTGAGTGTACGCACCATCGTATGGACCAGGTTCAGCATCGGCGCAGGATACACGCCGAACCAAACCAG
>CAZXCO010000635.1:0-2771 GCA_964639095.1 uncultured Solibacteraceae bacterium | reverse complement strand
GTTCCTTCGAGAACGCCAGCGGCTGAATGCGTGTTCCCTTCCCGGCAGCCGGAATTATGCCCCACATATCGCGAATTCCCCCGGCATGGCCGGCCTCCGGGCCGCTGCCGCCAGGAGCTGTTCCAGTTCCCCGGCGCGCGCATCCGAGGTATGGAGCGCCAGCGTGCGTTCGCGTGCGGCCCTCCCGACACGAAGCAGATCGGCGCCCGATCCCGTAACGATCGCCATCGCCTCTTCGGTCGAGCGCGCCACCAGAATCTCCGAGCCGGGCTCGTAAAACGCTTCGATGCCCTCCCAGGCATCACTGAGAATCGGCACGCCGCATGCAGCCGCCTCGAACAGACGGCCTGACGGGCAATACCCCATTTCCGCCATCGGCCGGCGCGTCACGTTCAGCGTGACGTTCGAAGAACAATAAAATGCGGCATGCTCGGCGGGCGGAAGATGATTCACAAAAAAGATATTGGCCAGCCAGGGAAAGTCGTCGCCGTATTTGACGCCGCTCAGCATGAACCGGCGCTCCGGCAGCCTTCGGGCCGGTTCGATGAACAGCATTCGGAGAGCTTCGTCGCGGTCCGCCGACCACGTGCCCATGTAAGACAGATCAGCGCAGTAATGCGACTCGCGCGGCACGGGTCTGTGGACCGAAGTATCGACGCTGCCATAAAGCGGTGCAACTCGCGGCGCGCCCAGCACACGGCGCAGTTCGTCGAGCGCCCGGCCGCCGGTATAGCTTAGAACCAGATCGAAGTCCCGATACCCATTCGGCCCCACCCAGGCGAGCCGCTCGCCGCAACTCAGCCGGTCGAGCGTCACCGGCGTATCGAGGTCGTAGAACACGCGCGCACCCGCTTTCGACGCCAGCACAAGGTCGGAAGCCTCCAGTCCGTCAGGGCAAAACGAAGTCACGATTCCGGCATCGGCGTTCTTCAATTCCGCCTCGGCTCGCGGCCGGATCTCCTCCCATGCAGAGTAAAGGACCAGGCCACCGCCCCCCGGCACTTCCGAGAGATCGCGGGTTCCGGCGTAATAGGGAACATCCCGCTCGAAAAAGATCACGGAATGCCCGCGTTTGGCCAGCGAGCGGCAAAGGCCGCGCCAGAGAGTGGCATGACCGTTGCCCCAGGAAGAGCTGATCGTCAGACCGAAGATCACCAGCTTCATACCGAAACCACCTTCTTCCGTGACAGGAGCGCGCGTGCTTCGGCCACATAGCCCTCAAGCTGCATTGCGCGCTTCTCCGGCGTATGCTCCGCCAGAATCCGCCTGCGCGCGGCCTGGCCGATCGCCATCCGGTCGCGATCCGTGTAATCGCGCAGAAAACGCAGCGTATCCTCTGTTCCGCTGGAGATCAGGATTTCGCGATCGGGCTCGAAAAGCGTCTCGATGCCAGGCCACCAGTCGCTGATGATCGGGACGCCGCACGCCCCGGCTTCGAAAAGACGCACGCTGGGCGAGTAGCCCGCGTGTTTCATGGCCTCACGCGTGATGTTCAGCGTGAATCTCTGGTCTCCGTAGAAATTCCGGTGCTCGCCGGGCGAAAGGTGAATCGTCCGTTCCACATTCGCGGGCCACGCGATCGTCTTCGGATAGAGCGGCCCTGCAACGACGAACTTTCCCTGAGGCCGCCGGCGCGCCGGTTCCAGCAGCAGAGCATCGAGAGACGGCTGCCGGTCGTCGCTGTATGTGCCGAGATAGCCGAGATCCCATTGCGGCGTTCGCTGCACCGGGCAGTACATGTGCGGATCGACCGAACAATAGAGCGGGCGCGCCATGGGCGATCCGAACCGCCGTTCGACCGATTTCAGGAGCGGCCCCGCAGTGAATGAGAGATAAATGTCGTAACGGGCGATGAGGGCCGCCGTGACGTATTCGCATGATCCCGTGCCGAGCCGCTCCACGGTGACCGGCGTATCGATGTCGTAAAACGCCGTTACTCCGTTGGCGAGTTCCAGCGCCCATTCACCGGCCGCGACTCCATCGGCGACAAACGAACCGACAATCACCAGGTCGGCCTCGCTTAGCGGCCGTTCGTATTTTTCGAAAAGCTCGTCGAGGCTGTTGTAGATTTTCGTTCGCGCCCCTTTGGGCTGCGGATCGTCGCGATTGCCGGCATACCAGTCGGTATCCCGTTCGAGAAAAAGTATGTCATGCCCGCGCAGCGCAAGCCCGCGCACCAGACTGCGGTATGTAGTGGCGTGGCCGTTTCCCCACGAAGACGTGATCGAGAGGCCGAGGATGACGATCTTCACAGGCCCGCCTCCGCCACAGCCGGCCGTCCCTCGATCGCCTGCTGTACCTGCTCGGCCCTGTGCGCATATGTGTGGCAGGCCAGTACACGCCGGTACGCCGCCTCGCCGATCTCTTTCGCTCGCGCCGGCGTGAGCGCACGCAAGTGATCCACGACGTCCCCGGCGCCGGAGGCGACCAGTATTTCGCGCCCCGGCTCGAAAAAGCATTCGACGCCGGTCCATCGATCCGTGATCAGGCATGCGCCCGCACCTGCGGCTTCGAAGACCCGCGTGGCCGGCGAGTAGCCGTACCTGGCCATGCTCTCGCGTGAAATGTTGATCACCGCCCTCAGCGTGGAGTTGAATGCATTGTGATCGCGCGTGTAAACGTGATCGAAATACCGCACGTTTCCGGGCCGCGGCCTGTCGCCCCATCCCGCGCCGCCGAGAAGAAACTGCCGGTCCGGCATCAGAGCCGCGGGCTGGAAAAGGAACTCATCGACGCGCCGCTCGCGATCGGGCAGGCGATTGCCGAGAAAC
>CAZXCO010000634.1:0-7920 GCA_964639095.1 uncultured Solibacteraceae bacterium | reverse complement strand
GCACTGTGGCCTCGCCGCGAATGGTCGCGTTGGCGACGTCGGAATTCGCCCGGGCCGTCAGCAAGCCGTTCTTTGTCGCGGCGGCGAGATGGAGATCGCCGAAGCTTCGCGAATTCACCGTGAGGCCGGTAGCGCGCAGATCGGCGTTGAGATCAAGCAGGGTCACGCGCATGTGGGGCTGGGCCGGATCGGCCCGGATCACTCCATCCGCTTTGATTTGAACCAACCCCTTGAGCAGGGGCTCCCGCTCCTGCACGAAAGCGATCTGGTTGAGCGCCATCCTGTTGCTCGTCACATTGAAGGTCAGTTTGTCCGGATGGTCGAATCGCAGGCTGGCGTTAATCCGTTTTGCCCCGGCGGTGAATGCCGCTGTCAGAACCTGCGCCCCGCTGTTCAGATACTGGGCGTGCCCGGTTACGGAATCATAAGGCTCGCCGTAGATCCGGCCTTTCGAAAGCGTCAGATCGGCTGTTGCGTGCGGGTCGCCGAGGGTTCCCGCCACCTGCGCCCTGACGTTCAGCGTGCCGCTTACCGGCACGTTGTGCTGGCCGGCGAGAGCCAGAAGAGCGGCGGCATCGGCATTGGTGAGCTGAGCGGTCGCGTTAATTGCCGAGGTCTTCCGCGGCTTCCAGCCGCTGAGCCCGATGGAGCCGCTGACGGCTGCCCGCACACTGCTCGAAACCAGCGCAGCGTTCGTGATCGTCGCGCCGTCCTTTCCGGCGGTGAAATCTCCCGTCAGCGAATCGATTTTCTGCGCCTGCCACGTCGCACTCCGGATGTCCGCGTGTCCGGCGATCCGCGGATCGGAAAGTGGGCCCGTCACCGTGCCGTTGAAAGCGACCGAGCCGTTCTGCGGGGCGAGCTGCGCCGGCAGGCTTGCCGGATCGAGCACTGGCGAGAAATCGTTCAGGTCGTGCGAGAGAAGCCGGACATCGAGCCGCTGCCCCAGCGTTCCCGTCAGATCCACACGAGTGCGGGGAAGTTCGATCCATGAGCGGCCGAGTTCGACCGTGTTGCCGGCGCCGTTGTATTTCGCCATCACTTCGCCGTGCACGGGCACGCCTTCGCCGGCCGGCGAAATCCCGATCATGCCGCTCGCCGTTACGCTGCGCAGGTCCGCTTTCCGCACTTTGCCCGCCGCGTCGAAGGAGCCGGATACGATCCCGTCGTACGGCAGCGTCCGGATGCCGCCCAGCGCCGCGAGCGCGCGCGCATCGAAATGGGCGAGACGCCCGGTCAGACGGAGGTCGTCGAATTTCCGGAGCTCTCCGTCCGCGCTCACTTCGCCGCCCAAAGCATCGACCAGGAAGGCATGCAGCAGCACGCTTTCCGGCGTCGCCGAAACATTTCCGGAGAGGCGCACATCGGGAACTTCTCCGTATCCGATGCCGGAGCCGCGAATGGCGGCTGTGACCTGGTAATCCATGGCTGAAGCGTAACGAAGCTCTCCCGCGGCGCTGATTGTGCCGGTGTTCCGCAGGCTGCCGAGCTTCAGAACTTTACCGGCTTCCGCCAGTGAAACGTGAGCGGCATAGTGCGCCGTCGTTACCGGCGACGTAAAGCCGTTCACCAGCACATTGTTGAGGTCCAGTTGGGATTGCGCCGTTTTCACCGTGGCGCTCGAAACGGTCACGCGGTTCTTTTCCATGGCCGCCGTCGCCGTGACCTGAGCCGCGATCTGCACGCCCGCAGGGCCTTCGCTCTTCCACACGAGATCGAGGGGAGCGATGGAAATCGACCCGTCATAGCGCGGTCCGGCGGTGTTATAGTTGACGTGGGCCTGCATGTTCCGGCCGCGCGCGTTCCATGGCGTCACCGATTTGCCGCTGCCGAATCGCTCGACTTCGACGAGCCCGTCTCTGAGATCGAACTTCCCGATTTTGAGCGCAAGAATCGTTTCGGGCGCCGGCTTGCCGGTACGCGGTGTTTTCGGCTGCGGAAGATTGGTCGCGCCCTCCGGGTCGATTATGAGGTGCGCGCGGGGCGCGTCTGCCTCCACCGATGCCACGTTGAATTCCCGATCGAAAAGCGAGATGATCCTGAGCCCGATCGCGACCCGCCGGATGGCCAGAAGCGGATCAGTGCCGGGAGGCTCCGTGCCGTGAATCACCAGGTTATCGAATTCCGCCGTGAGCGCTCTCCAGTGCACGTGAAGCGCGCCGATTTCCACTCTGCCCCCGGTTGCCTTCTCCGCCTCCGCGACGATCCGTTCGCGGATTTTTTCGGCCAGCCAGCCGCTCTGCACCATCACGATGCCGGTGATCAGCGCTGCAAGGACAAGCCCGACGATCGTGCCGCCTGAGATGAGGGCGATGCGTCCGGGCCGGGTCACGGTTTCCCTCCGGCCGCCGGCTCGAGATCTTTTTCAAGGTACTCGATTTTCGTGCGTTTGCGCTGATCCTGCAGCCACAGGTCGAGTTCCTTGTCCGCCCGCTCTGCAGTGAGCTTCCGTTCGATGGCCGCACGCTCTCTGCTGGAGGGCCCCCCTGACTTGTCCGCCCCCTTTATCTTGTCGTAATATTTCTCAACGTCTTCGTCGGTGACCTGCACGGCCGGCCGGAAACGCAGATTCAGGAACGTGAGAAGGTCGGCCTGGTGGCCCAGATCCTCCTCGAGATCCTGCGGCTTCAGCATGTAAGCGGCGAGTGCCTTGTTCATGGCGGCAGCGTCGGAGTGGTAGTTCTTCTTCATATAATTGTCGAGCAGCGCCTTCCGGTGGGCGGCATCCAGCGGGGGATAACGGCCGAGGTCCATTTCGCTTTCGACCAGCCTTTGATCGATAAGCTGCTGGGCTGCCCGCTGCCGGGAGGCGGGCCCGAGGTCCGGCTGCTCGCCGTTCTGAAATGCTGCGAGGCGGACCCGCCGCACAATTTGGCTGTCGGTGATGATCTTGCCGCCCGCCACGATTGCGATGCGGTCGACGATGACTGCCCGCGCCGGAAGCAGCAGAGCAGGGAAAAGGCAGAGCGTGAGAGCGAAGGCGCACGAGAGTCGCCGTTTCTGTTTCATCAGAACGCCTGCCCGATCGAGAAAAAGAACTGGAAATGACTGATGTGCTGCAGAGACGCCTGGCACGTTCCGGCCGCCGAGCACTGCACAAGCTGGGAATAGTTGCCAGGGAAGCCGTTGTACTTCGGCGGGTTGATGCTGTAGGCGAGATCGAGCCGCAACGGTCCGATGGGCGTCCGGTAGCGCACCCCGAATCCCGCCGCGTGGACCATATAGTTGAAATCCGTCAGGTCTTTCTGCTTCACCCGGAACGAGACGCTCCCGAGACTGGAGTAGATATTCCCGGCATCTTCGAACAAAACACCGTTGATATTGGCGCCGTAAAGCGGGAACCGGAGTTCCGTGTTATTGAAGAAGAGCGCCGAGCCTCCCAGCGGAAAGCCGGTCAGCAGGTCCCGTGGCCCCGCCTGGTTCTCCGGGAATCCCCGCTGCGTATTGCCGCCGCCGCCGAAAAAACGCTCGGCGAGAGGAATCGGATCGTCAACTTCGGCGTTCTTCGGAATGTTGAAAGCCGGTATCACACCGAACTGCGTTTCGCGCGCGAAGACCAGTTTGTCGCCGATCCGATGATAAGTCGCATTGCGCCCCAGCACGCGCACGAAGCTGGTCTGCGAGCCGAAAGCGGGCGCGGCCAGCCCGACATTGAGCGTATTGTAAATCCCTTTATGCGGGTCCAGAGGGTCGTCGCGGCGGTCCTGCACCAGATTGATCTCCGCGATTCCGACACGCACGGACTGGGCCAATTGCGGAAGCAGCAGAGGGTCGATCTTGAGATTCGACACGCCGACGTGGCGGTAGGTGAAATCGTAAAAAGCCGTGATCGATTTTGAAAAGCGCTGCGTGAGTTTGATCGTCGCTTCCTCGCGCTACGACTGGAACGTCCGCACATCGAACGTATCGTCATAGAGCACCGAGAACGTCGCGTCGAATTTGGGAAGGTTGAAGATCTTCGGCACAAAGTAGTTCAGCACGCCCCGCCTTTGCAGCGTGGATACGACCCCCTGCAGGCTCAGCGTCTGTGCCCGCCCGAAAAGGTTCAGACGGCTGACGGCGAGCGATACCCGCGGGCTCACTCCGGGGGCGCCGCCGGGATCGGAAAGATCCGTGACCGCATTGCTTCCCCCGATACGGGCAAACTGCAGTCCGAAACCTGTTGTAACGGAGTAGCGGCGGGCTTCCTCCAGATCGTAAATCAGATACTTCCGGTCTTCATCGCCGTTCGGGTTCTGAATCGCCATGTCGACCTGCGAAAAGATGCCGAGGTCGTAAAGATTTTTCTGCGTGTTCGCCATGGCCACAGGCGACAGCGGATCGCCGGGTTGCAGCTCGATCTGCTGCTGCACCAGACCGGGCTTCGTCGTGCGGAGCCCCGTCGTCACCACCTGCCGCACGAACTGCTGCTTGCCTTCGCCGATTACAAACTGCAGATCGACCGTGTGCGGGCGCGATCCCGCCTTCGAGCTCCATTCGAAAGTCGCATTGGGGAAACCATTCTCGGCATACTGCCGGATAATCGTCTCGCGATCCGTCGCCACGTTGAATTCGCTGAATATCTGTCCCGCCTGCGAACTCAGAGACTGGATGGATTTTGTTAGATCAAGCCTTTCGACCCCTTTGATCCGGAGCGATTCGACGAAGTACTGGGGCCCTTCGACGATGTGCAGAGATACCCCGATATCGCCGGATTTTCCCTTGTAGTTGTCGGTCACCCGCGACTGGACTTCGACGTCCTGAAAGCCGTTCGACTGGTAGAGGTCCTTGATCGCGTCGATATCGCGCTTCAGATACGCCTCGCTGTACCGCCCCCGGCGGAACGCGAACGACTTCGGCATGAGAAACATCCGCTCGCGGATGGTCTTCAGATCGAAATATTTATTGCCGGTGATCTCGAGGTGGACAAACGTGTGCAGCCGCCCGAGTTCCACGGTGTAGGAAATCTCGGTCACGCCGTTCCGCACCTGCTGCTCACGAAAGTCGATCTGAACATCGGAATATCCCTGCGCCTGAAAGTAGTCGCGCAGATTGTTTCGTCCTTCCGTGAGCAGATCTTCATCGACCGTATGCTCTTCGAATATCGGCAGGTTTGCGCGCAACTGCTTCTTCGATATCTTCGTGCCGGGTGTCGTAACCCTCACGACCGGGCCGGGATCGACGGTGAGGTGCGGCTTCCCGTTTTTTCCGTCCTGCCGGATGTTGTTGAGGACGACGGTCGCCAGCAGCCGATTGGCGTTTTCATACTTCAGGCGAATATTGTCGATGCCTGTTCGCGTACGGTTCAGCGTGATGCCCCGATATCCCGGCAGGAGGAACCGGTGCCATTTGGTGGCTTTGACGATGTCGTCCTTGCTGAGGACCGACGTGTCTCCGGAAATCTCGGGTGTCTCATAATGTGCGCGTTTGCCGGTCTGGACGGTGAAGGTGACGTTCACCTCCTGATACTCATCGTCATATTCAAACTGCGGGTCGATACGAGGATTGAAGTATCCGTTCTGCACGAGCAGCCTGCGGATGTTTTCGACGGCCGGCTGAATCTGGGCCATGTCGAAGGGATCTCCGAGCTGAAGCCGCGTGGCGTTGACGATCTGATCGGGGCTGGGCGGTTCCGCAAAATCGGCCTTCGCGCTCACATTGCCGATGAACCAGGTGTTTTTCGTGATGAACCGGACGGACACGCCGCCCGCCGATGGGCTGGCATCGACCTGAATGTCCTCATAGCGTCCGGTGGAGTAAAGGCGTTCGATCGCGTTCCGGATGCTCGCCGCCGTATAGGTCTGGCCGGCCTTCACGGGAAGGATTTTCAGGAGTTCGGACGAATCGAGCGGCTGCCGGGAGGGCTCGAACGTCACGCCGGTGACACGGCGGCCTTCGAACGCGGTCCCCGCCGCGTCCTCGGGGGACACATTTCGTGACGACACATCCTGACTCCGGACCGTTGTCGCGAGTCCCAAACTGAGCAGGAAAACGGGCACGATGCTCGTGACATAGCGCTGCCGCACCAGTTTCATCCTAGCAACGACATTGCTGAAGCCCCTGACACAAAGAAGGGGTTCGCAGACGATCTGCGAACCCCACTGTAGATACGGTACGGCCGGCGCGGCCGTTACTTCGATGCCGCGGGCTTGTTCGGGTCCGCAGTGGCTTTTATGTGTCCTTCGAAAAAGTCCTTGTTATTTTCCTCGCACGAGTATTCCATGATCTCCCAGTCCGGCCGGAGCGTGAACGTCCGGACGTTTTTCCATGGTTTCGTATATGTAACCGGGTCGTCGATGGTGATTTCGTAAGCGATATGGCCGAGGTCGGTACGCGTGTAGCGCTCGATCACGTGCATATCCTTACTGTGCGGATGGCCGATGGTATCGAGCCGGGTTCTCCCGTTGAAGCCGAGTGTGTCGATCACCAGCGTGTCGCCGTCCCATCTGGCGACGCTGTCGCCGAACCAGGTCGGGGTCGGGTTCTTCGTGTGCGTGCCGTTGATGCGCGCAAGGTGGAACCAAGTGTTCTGCTCGAACAGGAAGCCGATGTACTTCGCGTTCTGCATGATCTGAAGCGGGTCGGGTGAATTGATGGAACGCGTCAGACCGAATGGCATGCAGCTTCCCGTGTAATCTCCATTCGCAGGATCGTACGCTTTCCACTCCTTCAGCCCGAGATCGGTAAAGGGCAGCAGCTTTTTGGGTCGCGAGTTCGGGTTCGCCCGCGGGGCCGGATCGTCCGGCAGGGAAGGGTCAGGCTGCTGGTTCCGCGAGTAAGCGGACATGTCGGGCGTGTACGGCCGTTCCCAGAGCCCGCTGAAGTCCGGTTTGCCATCCGGCATCCGTGGCGTAGGGCCGGTGGGCGCGGCCGGCGTTCTCGGCCCTCTTCCCTGGCTGAATGCAGGCGTGCCCGTCACCGCCGACAATGCGACCAAAGCCGCGCCGGTGGCGATCCAGTTCAGAAAATGCTTACTCACGTTGGGTCTCCTGAGAGGAACTACTTCTGCTGGGCCTCGAGCGCGCGCGCCTTGGGGCCTCCATCATCGGCCGAACCAGCGAAAACCAGGTGGCCGTTGGGGAGCTTCACCGACCTCGCGTTGCACGTGTTGGTGCCGTCCTTCGCCCGGCGCCCGTCGATCGTGATCATGTCACCCTGCTTCAGCGCGTCCTTGGTCCAGCCATTCCGCGTCAGCGAGTTGGGCGGACCGCCTTCGCACTGCCAGCGAACGACCTTTCCACTTTCGTCCTTCGCATCCAGATAGACCCAGATATGCGGGTTCTGCCACTCCACCTTGACGACAGGGCCTTGCAGCATGACCTTTTTGTTTTCGTCGAACTCAGCAGCAAACGAGTGATGAGCCAACAGGGGCAGCGCGGCCGAAATCAACGTCGCCGCCAGGGAGATTACGAGCTTCGTCTTCATCGATTAACCTCTCGTACAGGCCACCGGGCCGGTCATATAAATATATGCCATTCCGGCGAGGAAATTCAGGACGAACGCTATCACGCCGGAAGTGAGGGTGTCAAGCGCTTTACGAGCGCTTTACCCGTTGCCCGGACGGAGCAATTTCGGGTTCCCCTCGTTCCGGGCGCCACCCTTTTTGTCCTGCGAATTCTTCGGCGCCAGTGGAATTTGCGGGCGTAGTTCGACGCTCCGTCAACTGTGGTCCGTGTGAACCGCGGTCTTCGGAGAGCCGTGTCCGCCGGAGGGCGTGTCTTCGAAATGCTCGTGCAGATGCGCGTGGTCCTGCCGCGATTTTTCCTTCCGGATCGCCGCGGCCTTCCGGTGCGCCGCATTGAGGTTTGCTTCGCGCGTCGCTTCCGAGTTGACGGCGCACAGAGAAACCAGTTGCTCCGGATCCTTTTGTCTGCAGACAGGGCATTCAACCGGGGGTGAAGAGTGCAGCACCAGGCTTTCGAATTCGTGCCCACATCCGCG
>CAZXCO010000633.1:0-5690 GCA_964639095.1 uncultured Solibacteraceae bacterium | reverse complement strand
CGCCAGACTCGATCTGCCTTGTCTCGCCCGATTCTCCGATTCTCACGCTGTCACCTGATTCGACCTTCCAAGATTCGTATCGGCGAAATCGGCGAAGATTATAAGATTTCTCGAATCGTAACGTACTGGAACCAACACATCCTCACTTTCACGCCTGCGAATCTGCTGCGCCGGTTCACCGGGTCTGACGTGACAAGAACTGCCACACCCGGCCTGCCGGCGGCAGTTGCTCAGTGCAGCGTACTGCGGCTCTGCACCGCCGAATAGCGCCCGTCCATGCTGCCCGGATTCGACATATCGCGGCAGACATAGACCGCAGGCAGCGGCTCATACGTGATTCCGGGCCCGGGCTTCCCTGCCCCCGCGGGCTCCGCCGATTCCTGACCGCCGTGCCGCAGTCCCAGCAGCGCCAGTTCATAGCGATCGGAAACGCCCACCTTCGAGAATAACCGGGAGAGATAGACCTTGACGGTGCCTTCGGAGATATTCAGCGCGAAGGCGATCTCCTTGTTGCGAAGACCCTGCGCGATGAGACTGAGTAATTGCCCTTCGCGCCGGGAAAGGCGGCAGCGGCGTGTGTTCAGCGCCGCGCGGGTCACCGACGACGGCACCCAGCGCTGGCCGCACGTTACGGCCTGCAGACACGCCAGCACGTCTTCCGCGCTCGAGCAGTCGTTGAGAACTCCGGCGGCGCCCGCGTCCAGCGCGTTCAGCGACGGCTCGCTCGCGGCCGATCGCTGCCACGCGACAATCGGTAAGCCGTTGAGTGAACGCGCGAGCTTTCGCAACCGTTCGCGCAGACCGTTTTGCAGATCGACGACGATAGCGAGCGGCCGTTCATTTTCCTGTTTGCTCTGCAGGGCGTCGAGATGCTCGGCTGAGCACCGCTGGCAGCGGAACCGGTCCATCACGACCCGTTCCAGTGCCAGTGCCATCAGTTCCCGATCGCTGCAGATTTCGATTGTTCCATTTTGGAGGGCCATGATTTATATCCTTCGACAGCCTTGTCGGCAGGAATGGCCCGGATTTCTAGCGATTATTCAACGCAATCAGCCGCGGCCGACCTGGCTCGCGGTTGTGGCGGCGCGATCCGGCACGATGGCGTCTCCGAAATCGCGGGGACTCCGGCGCCGGTCCGGTACGCGGAAGAAGTGCTCGCAGTCACAGCAGAAATACTTGCGCTTGCCCGTGAAGAAGATCAGAATCCGCTCGAATCCCTCGGACTTCCTGATCCTGAGATGATCCGAACGACAAATGGGGCACATACTCAAAATGTAAATCGAGTTATGGCGACAATAAAATATTGTATTTAGTTAACGTCGTTTACTATTACCAATTACACCGCCGCCAACGCCGCAGATACTAACCAAAGCCAGCATCGTACGGATTACCGCCGCACGTCGGAATCCGTAACGGTACAACATGCCTCGCGGAACGCCCTTCGTCTTCGCTAGCCTCGGAAATCATGAAGAGCAAAATGCCCGCGCGTATCACCCGAATGTTCGAGAAGGCCCGTGAGCCGTTCCTGTCGGGCCCGGAATCGATCGCCGAGTGGCGCGAATCGGCCGATGTCTGCGCCCTGGGCGATTCCGAGCGTCATCTCGGGCACGCAATCCGCATCGACGACCGCTGGATTGCCTATGACGCGATCCATTTCAACCCCACCAATGACGGTTTCCGCATTATCGGAATTTTCGACTCCGCGGCCAGCGCCAAACGGGCCATTGAGGACTGCGTACGCGTAAGCTGGGTATGGGAGGTCGGCGGCACTCTCGCGCGTGAGGGAAAAACCGACTTACGGACTCTGCGCCAGGGTCCCCGAAGCCATCGCGCAAAGTACACCGCCTGATAAATTTATCCAGCTAACCAACGGCCACGGAATTTCTTTCGAACACGAAAAGCCACTAGAAACGCCGGCGGGGCGCGCCGATACGGGACACGATGGAGGTCTTCCTCGGTCGCCAGCCCATTCTCGACCGCCAGTTGTGCGTCGCGGGATACGAGCTTCTTTTCCGCTCGAGCTTCGCCAATTACTGCGATGAGCCCGACGCCGTGACCGCGACCTCCCAGGTCATTGTGAACGCGGTCGTGGGCGTGGGACTCGATCGCCTGCTCGGAAACAAACCGGCTTTCGTCAATTTCGACCGGACGCTTCTTCTGGGAGACTGGACCACGCTGCTGCCACCCGAAAAGACCGTGATCGAGATCCTGGAAAGCGTGCCGCCGGATGCGGAAGTGCTGGCAGCCTGCGACAAACTTCGCCGTCGCGGCTACATCCTCGCACTCGATGACTGCATGGACGACGAACGGACCGCCGGGTTCGCGCCCTTCGTCGATGTACTGAAGGTCGATTTCCGCCAGACCTCACCCGCCGAACAGGACAAACTGCTTCGCCGTTATCACAAACTCAGAATCAGGATGGTCGCCGAAAAGGTCGAGAGCGAGCCCGAGTTTCGCCGAGCGCTTCAGATGGGCTATGACTACTTTCAGGGATACTTCTTTGCGCGTCCCACGGTTCTGCAGGCGGCGCGCGTTCCGGTGTCGCAGGTGAACGGGCTCCGTCTCATCAAACAACTGCAGCAGGAGGATCTGGACTTCCGGGCGATCGAAGAACTGATCCGGCATGATGTCGCCTTTTCCCACTCGTTGCTGACATACCTCAACTCCGCTGCCTTCCACTGGGCCGATCGCGTGGAATCCATTCGCCACGGCCTGCTGTTGCTGAATCCGGAAGACATTCGCCGCTGGGGGTGGATGGCGAGCCTCTCCAGTCTCAGCCGGAACCGGCCGCCCGTCCTGATGGCGCAGGTGCTGATGCGGGGGCGTTTCTGCGAAGCCATCGCAGCGTCCGCAAAGGCGCCGCTGGGCCAGGCGGATCCGTTTCTGCTGGGGATGTTCTCACTGCTGGACGCCATTCTCGGAAGACCGCTCGAGGGAATTCTCAACGACCTTAACATCGGGCCCAACCTCCGGCGGGCGCTTCTCGAATCCGAGAACGCAACCGATCCGCTTTCGCTCATTCTGCGCATCGTCAAGGCTTACGAAGTCGGCAACTGGCAGGCGGTGCGCATGGGTGCGCAGGCCATTGGCATTTCGGCGACCGATCTCAATTCCGCCTATGTCAATTCGGTCGGCTGGGTCGACACGATTTTTTCCCCGGAGGACGGAGGAAGCGAAGGCCGGCCGCCGCTTCCGATGGCCTTCCGGCAGCGCAACCTCGAGGTCCGGCCTGTCGGCTGAGGCAATGTCGCCGAACGCTTGCAAACGAACGTCAATCCGCGAAAGAGGCAGTCACCGTGTCGTCTGATCTTCGATACGAATTGCGGCGGGAGATCCGTTGCGCTGTCGAACTGACCTGGAAAACGGACTCCGGCGAAAGACGCTTCGAGGAGTGCCGCAGCGTCAATTTCTCGGAGATGGGCGTCGCCGTCGAGTGCCCCGAAAAGATTCCCGTGCACGCACACGTGATCGTGCGCGCGCCCGCGTTCCAGGTGGCGGCGCTGGCGATTGTCCGGCACTGCACCTGGCGCCAGTCGAGTTATGTTCTCGGCCTGAAATTCCTCGCCAAAACCGCGACGGATACCGTCGATCCGATGGCGCCGGATCACTACGAAATCCTGCGGCTGAGTCCCACGGCAGACAGCGAAACGATCGAGCGCGTATACCGCACGCTCACAAAGCGATTCCATCCCGACAACCCGGAGACCGGCGACGCGGAGGCCTTTCTGCGCATCTCGGAAGCGCACCGGATTCTCACCAATCCGGACCGGCGCGAAAAATATGACGCCGAGCGGGACACTACCAGATCCACCGGGCGCTTCGACCTCCGTTCACGCGATTTTTTCGCCGGCCTGCGTGGCGAGCAGAACCGCCGGCTGGCCGTCCTGTGCCTGCTTTACCGGAAGCGAACCAGCGATTACGAGTTTCCCGGCCTCTCGATTCTCGACCTCGAAGCTCTCAGCGGGTTTACCCGAGAGGAACTGGGCTTCGCGCTCTGGTACCTGTGCGAGAAGGGCTATGTGCGGATCGACAGCCAGACGCAGTATGGAATCCTGGCCGCGGGAGTGGACTTCGTGGAATCGCGGCTCACCGAAGAACAATCGGAGCTGCGCATGATCGCCGCCGTTCAGATTCCGAAGCAGATCAGCCCGCCCCGGCTCATCCTCACCGCAGCTCCCGAGCCTGCGGAATAAAGGCCGTGCGTTATCGGGCGAGGGCTTCGTCGAGCGCCCGCGCGATGTCCTCGTAGATGATGTTCTCGACGAACGCCTGGCCACCCAGGTACGCGGTGGGCGTACGGGACACACCGCGCGCCTCCCCTCCCTGCCGGTCTTCATCCACGAGCGTGGCGAGCCTCTGGTCCGACATCGCGGCCACAATCCCTTTGGGGTCCAGATGATTGCGGGTCGCGAACTCCTCGACCCAGGCCTTCAGCGTGTCCTCAGTCAGGTGATTGTGTTCGGCAAGCAATTCCCGCCGGAAGGTGATGCCCAGTTGGGGATTCTGCTCGCCTACCCAGCGGGCCGCCATCGCCGCGGGGCGGGCCCAGTCGTGTTTCGCAAGCGGAAAGTCGCGATGAACGAACGCGACCTTCTTGCCGTACTTCGGCAGCAGCTTCTCATCCAGCATCTGGCGGAAGCGCGCGCAGTCGCTGCACTGCAGGTCTCCGTAAATGATGACCCTGACCGGGCTGGCCGGATTTCCTTCCACAACGTCGCTCCGAGCCGCCCAGGCCGAGCCGCCATGGCCACCAGCCCAGAGCAGCAGCAGCGCCAGCGCGGCAATTCTCATAGCTGAACCGGGTTTTGCAGCCGGAAGGTCAGCCTGGTTTCCGAAGGAATCCGGACTCTCTGGCCTCCGGTAAGGACCTGGGCGCCGGTACCGACCGCCGCGCCGGAAGTGGCGCCGATGGCGGCTCCCTTGCCGCCTCCCGCGATGGCTCCGATGATGGCGCCCAAAGCCGCCGTACCACCGATCACCTTACCGCTGCGCGCGCCTCGCGAACTGCTTTCCGTTTTGACGTCGTTGCTGGTGACGTCGATCGGACGGCCATTCACGGTAATCGTCGAAAGAGCCAGCGTCAAAACCGTGCGGCCTTGAATCTTTCCGGATTTCTGATCCTCCACCAATTTCGTGAGCACGTCCGCCCCGCGCGGAATGATTTCCTGGCCATTGACGATCACGGGCTCGTCCAGACTCGCCCGGTAGGTCTGGCCGAGGCGCGATTGTTCGGAATCCACAGAGTCGATCATCCGCACGGTCACAGTCGTATCCGCCGGAATCGTGATGCCGGCGGTTTGCGGCCCGGAATCGCGATCGCGCCGGTCGCGGTCACCGTCCCGGTCTTCCGCGATATCGCGGGGACTGCGCGGCGGTGGATAGGATGCCGTCGGAGGTGGAGCCGGAGGAGGAGGCGGCGGCGCGGCCTGGTAGGACGGCTCCGAGAAGATCACCGACTGCACCTGCCCGATATCGTAGCTGCGGATGCTCCCGTTCTGATCCATGCGGACCTCGCGTGCCGTCCCGCCCAGGTAAGTTCCCTGCACAGTGGCGCCGTTCCGCAGCGTCAGTGTGTCGGCGCTCAGAAACAGTGCGGCCGCGGCCATCAAGCAGCCCAGCCTCCAGGCCCCTCGCGCCGGAAAACGGCGCACAGGAAAACGCAAATGGTTCTCGAACGTACTCATGGCAAC
>CAZXCO010000632.1:0-1730 GCA_964639095.1 uncultured Solibacteraceae bacterium | reverse complement strand
CCGAGTTGTACCAGCCGCCCAAGGTCACTTATGCCACTGTGGAATACGTCGACGCGCCGGCCATCTCGAAGGAGACCCTGCGCGATCCCGCTTATCTGGCCAGCCTGCGCGTGGCGGATGCCTTCGCGCACGTGCTGCGCGTCTTTCAGGATGAAACCATCCCCCACGAACATGGTTCTGTGGACCCCGCGCGAGACTTTGCGGACGTCGAGACCGAACTGATCCTGAGCGACCTCGTCGTGGTGGAAAAGCGTCTCGAACGCGTCGATCGCGACCGGAAGAAAATCAAAAATCCGGATCTCGACAAGGAGTACGAACTTCTGGTCCGCTGCAAGGAAGCGCTCGAGGCCAACACGCCTCTGCGCAATCTGGAGTTCGCCGGCGAAGACGAAAAGCGCATTCGCGGATTTCAGTTTCTTTCGCAGAAGCCAATGCTGCTGGTCCTGAATCTGGGAGAAGAGGACGCCGCCCGGCTGCACGAGGTCGAGGCGCAGTACCGCACCGGCGCGCTTGCGGGAAAAGCGAACACCGCGGTAGCGGCGGTCTGCGGCAAAATCGAGGCGGAACTGGCGGAGCTTCCCCCCGCCGACGCGCGCGAATACCTTGTCAGCTACGGGCTGAGCGAAAGCGGACTGCAGCGCATTATCGAAGCCACCTACCGGCTGCTCGGGACCATGAGCTTCCTGACCGCGGGCGAAACGGAAGTGCGGGCCTGGACGATCCCCATCGACAGCAGCGCGGTCAAGGCTGCCGGCGCGATCCATTCGGACTTCGAAAAAAAGTTCATTCGGGCGGAAGTGGTCAACTGGAAGAACCTGGTGGACCTGGGCGGCTATCCGGGCGTGCGTGAGAAAGGCCTTCTGCGTCTTGAAGGCAAGGACTATATTGTTAAGGATGGCGACGTGCTTGTAATCCGGCACTCGTAAGGGCGACCGCGGCCACCAGAGCGCACAGCGCGACGAACCAGTCGCTATAGCGGGTGTAGAAAGTCTGTCCAGTGCGATACCCGTAGGAAAAGCGGGCGGCGAGTTCGGCGTATTCCTCGGTCGTGCGCACAACGCGTCCCGCCGGATCGATCACCGTCGTCATGCCGTTGTCGGTGGCCCGCAGAATCCAGCGGGCGTTCTCGGCCGCACGCATGCGCACGATCTGCAGATGCTGATAGCGCGCAGCGCTCTTTCCGAACCAGCTGTCGTTCGAGATATTGAACAGAACTTCCGCGCCAGAAGCCGCGAATCTGCGAATGTAGCTCGGAAAGACGGACTCGTAGCAAATGAAGGCGCCGACACGGTGGCCGTCGATCGACGACACAACAACATTTCCACCCGGTTCAAAATCGCCCGCTTCGTTCGAGACTTTCTTCGTCAGCAGTCCAAAGGGCCAGGGCACAAACTCACCGAACGGCACCAGATGGACCTTGTCATACCGGCTGACAATCGTGCCGTTGGGCCCCATCAGCAACGCGGAATTCAGGGGCGCGCCATCGGGCGCCCGCGCAATCACTCCTGTCAGCACGGCAGCGTGAGAAGTTTTGGCGACCCGCGCAACGTTGCCGACAAAGCCCGGATCGGTGTCCTCGAAAGGCGCCGGCATCTCCGGCCAGACGATCAGATCCACGGCGCGGCCGCCGCTGAGCGTCGGAGTTATGGAAAGCAGGGCCAGTTGCTGCTCGGTGCGATTCAGCAGATCCTCGGTCCATTCGGTTTCGTCGTCGATATTCGGCTGCACGA
>CAZXCO010000631.1:0-7165 GCA_964639095.1 uncultured Solibacteraceae bacterium | reverse complement strand
ATCCGGCGCGAAGCGCAGGCCGTGCGGACGCAGCGCAGCGTTCAGTTCGTCGAGCACAATGCCGGGCTCGACTCGCACCCAGCGCTCCTTCACATTCAGTTCGAGAATGCGGTTGTAAAACTTCGACGTGTCCACCTGAAGGCCGGCGCCGATGGACTGCCCTGCCTGCGCGGTGCCGCCGCCGCGCACCGTAATCGGGCATCGGAATTCGCTGGCGATCCGGACAATGCGAACGAGATCTTCCCGTGAACGGGCGACCACCACACCCAGGGGCTCGATCTGATAAACGCTGGCATCGGTCGAGTAGAGAGCGCGTGAGACGGCATCGAACCGCACTTCGCCTTCGATCTGCGTTTCCAGAGCGCGCGCGAGGGCCGCGACATCGACCAGCCGCGCGTTGGCGTGAGGCACGGGAGCGCCGGTGGAAAGGCCGACAAGTGTCATGCTGCTCCGGTGACGGATCTGGCGTTCATAGAGGAGTACATAGCCAGCTTATCCCGGCGCGTGGGCCGCCGGGGCCCGGCGCGCCCCTGCCTTCCACTTCGGTCGCTGGTAGCATAGCGATGTGAACAACTGGATCGATATCTCGGTGCCGGTGCGCAATGGAATGGTGCACTGGCCGGGCGATCCGGCCTTCCATATCGAGCGGGCCACCGATCAGGAGAAGGGCGACACGGCAACCGTTTCGCGCATGTCGCTCGGCGTGCATACCGGGACGCACATGGATGCGCCCCTGCACTACATTCGCAACGCGCGGACCATCGACCAGATGCCTCTGGATGCGACCGTCGGCGCGGCGCGCGTCATCGCCGTTGCGGACCCGAAATCCATCAGACGCGAAGAACTGACCGGGCACCGCATCATGGCCGGAGAGCGGATTCTTTTCAAGACGTCGAATTCCGATCGGGCGTGGAAGAGCGACCGGTTCGACGAAGACTTCGTGTTCATCTCGCAGGAGGCCGCGCGCTATCTCGCGGAGCTGCGGATTCGGAGCGTCGGAGTGGACTATCTTTCGGTGGGCGGGTTCCGCGAGGACGGGCCGGAGACGCATCAGGCTCTGCTCGGCGCGGGCATCTGGATCATTGAAGGACTGAACCTGAGCGGCGTCGAACCGGGCGACTATGAACTGGTCTGCCTGCCCCTGCTTTTGATCGGCTCGGAAGGATCGCCCGCAAGGGCCATCCTGCGAAGAACCGGAGTCGAGGGTACCGCATGAAAGCAGCCGCCGTTTTTCCCAGCCGGAAATCGCTCGAAGTTGTCACGGATTTCCCGCAGCCGAAACTCGACAGCCCGACAGCCGTGCGGCTGCGTATCCTGGATGTCGGGGTCTGCGGCACCGACCGAGAGATCGCGTCTTTCCAGTACGGCTTCCCGCCTCCCGACGGTTCGGAGTTTCTCGTCATGGGGCATGAATGCGTCGGGGAAGTCATTGAGACGGGGCCGGAGGTGCAGGATCTCAAGCCCGGCGATCTCGTGATACCGATGGTGCGCCGGCCCTGTGACCACCCCGAGTGCCGCGCCTGCCGCAGCGGGCAGCAGGACTTCTGTTACACAGGCGATTACAAGGAACGCGGCATCAAACAAATGCACGGCTTCCTCACGGAACAGATCGTCGACGACGCGCGCTACATGAATCCCGTTCCGCGGGCGCTTCGGGAGGTGGCGGTGCTCATTGAGCCGCTGACGATTGCCGAGAAGGGCCTCATTCAGGTGCTGGAAATTCAGAACCGCCTGCCCTGGGGAGTCAACAATCCGCAACATCGGCATTGTGCGGTCGTGCTCGGGGCGGGACCGGTCGGCCTGCTGGGCGCGATGGCGCTGCGGCGTCAGGGATTCGCGGTCACGGTGTATTCGCGCAACCGCGAGTCGGAGGCCCCGGCGGAAATTGCGAGAGCCATCGGCGCGAAATACATCTCCTCCGAGGACCTCTCCGTCGACCAGATGGCGGCAGCCGTGGGCAATATCGATCTCGTATACGAAGCCACGGGCGCCTCGCAGCTTGCATTCGACGTCCTCGAAGTGCTGGGGACAAACGGGCTGTTCCTTCTGACGGGCGTGCCCGGCGAGCATGGCCCGGTCGCCGTCGATACCGATCGAATCATGCGGAATCTCGTACTGAAGAACCAGTGCATTCTGGGCACTGTAAACGCCGGCCAGGAGGCATTCCGGAATGCGATCGGCGATCTGACGGCCTTCTATGGCGCGTGGCCGGAAGCCGTCAGGAATCTCATCACCGGCCGCTTTCCTCTCGATCGGTTTGCCGACCCTGTGCGCGACCAAACCGGCATCAAGAACATCATAGAGATCGGCAGATGAACCCGGAGCGGATCCGCCTCGAAGAAGACGCACGCCGCGAGAAAAACTGGAAGCGCTGGGGACCCTACTTGTCCGAACGCCAGTGGGGGACCGTACGCGAAGATTACTCGGCCTACGGAGAATCCTGGACGTATTTCCCCCACGACCACGCCCGCAGCCGCGTTTACCGCTGGGGCGAAGACGGTCTGCTCGGAATCTGCGACCGCGAGGGCCGCCTGTGCTTCGCGCTCGCTCTGTGGAACGGACAGGACCCGATCCTGAAGGAACGTCTCTTCGGACTCACCGGCGAAGAAGGAAATCACGGCGAGGACGTGAAGGAGTGCTATTTCTATCTCGAGAGCACGCCGACTCACTCGTACATGAAGGCTGTGTACAAGTACCCGCAGAGGGCTTTCCCCTATGACCAGTTGCGGGAGGAGAACGTCAGGCGCACCAAGCACGACCCCGAGTTCGAACTTCTGGACACCGGCATATTCAATGAAAGCCGCTACTTCGATGTCTCGATGGAATATGCGAAGGCATCCCCCAATGACATTCTGATCCGGCTGCGCATCGACAACCGGGGTCCGGAAGCCTGGACGCTGCACGTTCTGCCGACGATCTGGTTCCGGAACGCCTGGTCGTGGGGGCGCACGGGCGAAGGTTACTGGCCCAGACCGTCGATACGTCAGGCGGACGACACCCGCCTCGTCTGTGAGCAGGAGACGCTGGGCCGATATAGTTTCGAAGTGCTGCGGAAGCCGGAACAGTTCCTCTTCACCGGGAACGAAACGAACTTCGAGCGCTTGTTCCAGGTACAGAATCATACCCCCTGGGTGAAGGACGCGTTCGATCGCTTTGTGATCCACGGCGAACAGGGCGCGGTCAACCCGCAGATGGAAGGCACCAAAGCCGCGCCGTATTACCGCCAGGAGATCGCCTCCGGAAGCGGCATCGAACTTCGATTCCGGCTGTGCGCCGAAGGCGAAAACACGCCGGTGGATTTCGAGGACATCTTCGCCCGGCGCATCGAGGAGACGGACCAGTATTACGAAATCGACGCGAGTTCGCCGCCCGCCCTGCATATCGCCAGACAGGCGAGCGCGAGCCTGCTGTGGTCGAAGCAGTTCTACCACTTCGGCGTACTCGAATGGCTGGAGGGCGACCCGGCCGGCCCGCAGCCCCCACCCGAACGCTGGACCGGGCGAAACAGCAACTGGGAACATCTCTACAACCGCGACGTCATTTCCATGCCGGACAACTGGGAGTTCCCGTGGTATGCCTCCTGGGACCTTTCGTTCCATATGGTCGCCATCGCCCAGGCCGACCCCTGGTTTGCGAAAGAGCAACTGATTCTGCTTCTGCGCGAGTGGTACACGCACCCGAACGGCCAGATGCCGGCCTACGAATTTGCCTTCGGCGACGTCAACCCTCCCGTGCATGCCTGGGCTGCGTATCGTGTGTACAAGATCACCGGGCCTCCGGGCAAAAGAGACCGGCTCTTTCTTGAACGCATTTTTCAAAAGCTGCTCATCAATTTCACCTGGTGGGTCAACCGGAAGGACGTGGCGGGCAAGCAGGTTTTCGCAGGCGGATTTCTGGGCCTCGACAACATCGGCCTCTTCGACCGTTCGAAAGCCCTGCCGGATGGAAGCGTGCTGGAACAGGCCGACGGGTCCGCGTGGATGGCGTTCTACTGCGCGACGATGCTGGCCATGGCTCTCGAACTTGCCGCTGAGGACCCTGCTTATGAGGATGTGGCGTCGAAATTCTTCGAGCATTTCGTCGCCATCGCCGATGCCGTCAATACGCTCGGAGGCTCCGGGCTGTGGAACGAAGATGACGGTTTCTACTACGACCACCTGAAAACGTCCGCGGGCCTGACCATTCCTTTAAGAGTGCGTTCCGTCGTCGGGCTCATTCCGCTTTTCGCCGTCATTACCCTGCATCAGGATGTAATCGACCGGCTGCCGGGATTCCGCAGACGCATGGAATGGTTTCTGAACAACCGCAGCGACCTGTACCACCAGGTCTCGATGATGGAGGCGCGCGACGACGGCACGCAATCGCATCGTCTGCTGGCCATTCCGACCAGAACGCGCCTGCTGCGGGTACTGAGCAGCCTGCTCGACGAACGCGAGTTTCTTTCACCTTTCGGCATTCGCTCGCTCTCGGCGGTTTACGGCGAAAATCCCTATTATTTGAAGCTCGACGGGCAGGAATACAGCGTCAGCTACGACCCGGGCGAATCGACCACAGGCATTTTCGGCGGGAACTCAAACTGGCGCGGACCGGTCTGGCTCCCCATCAACTATCTGCTCATCGAGTCGCTGGAGTGCTATCACCACTTTTACGGCGAGGACTTCAAAGTGGAATGCCCCACGGGATCGGGGAAATGCCTGACTCTCGGGGAAGTGGCGCAGGAGATCAACCGCCGGTTATGCAGGCTTTTCCTCCCCGATTCGACCGGTTGGGCTCCCTGGCAGGGCGACGACAAAATCTACTCGACCGATCCCCACTGGCGCGGACTGATTCACTTCAACGAATATTTCCACGCGGATACAGGGCGCGGGTGCGGCGCCAGCCATCAGACCGGATGGACAGCCCTGATTGCGCGCTGTCTCCGGGATGAAGTTCTCGGCTGGAAGAGCCACGGCGGCGACGATTAAGGGATGCCCTAACGGAGATTCGTGAACCAGTACGGCACCCAGGCTGCCGCCAGGAGCACATCTGTCAGGTAAGCCCGGCGATTCCGCGGCTCCCGCCAGGCGCGCCACGCAGAGACCAGCCCGAACGCTCCGAAAACAAAGACCGAAATGGCAAACCAGCCCTGGAAAGCGCGGGAGTCAACGAATGCAAACCGCCCTCCGGCCCAGCGGGCAATCGCCATGATTCCCAAAGTCGCCGCGATCAGGACACGGAAGAGTATGCGGGCCATGTTTTCAGGATTATTCTAACCGGCGCTTTGGCAGGACCGGCCGGTGACGGAGTCCGGGCGAAGCGGTGCAATCCGGACCTGCGAAAATCGTAGAGCCGATGAATTTCCTGATCGTCGTGGCTCTTCTGCTCGCCGGAAGCGGCCCGCCCCGCGAGGGCGGACGGCCCTTCCGCCTCGAACCGGGCGATTTCCGCTGGGTGCCGTTCACCGTGCGGCATGTACCCTCCGAGGTGGATTGCCATTTCGAGGTCGTTCGCGGGAATCCGACGGTCCATCTGGAACTGCTGCCGATGAGGGAATTCCGCCTTTTCGATCGCGGTCAGGATCACGAGACGATGGCAGCGACGCCGAACGGCCGCAGCGGGGACTTCCGCCGGATCATCCAGGTTCGCGGCCAGTATGCAGTGGTGGTGGAGAACGCGCGCGGCGCCCCTCCAGCGATGGTGCGGCTTCGGGTGCGGACCAGCGTCGATCCCGGCGACGATGTGGCGAAGACCCTCTCGCCGCGGCGAAGACTGATCGTCGTGCTGGTGAGCGTTCTCTTCTTCTTTGTGACGGTCGCGTGGTCAGGGCGGAAACTGATCCGGGCCATGCGCCCGACGTAAGCCCTCCGGTTTTCTCCGTTCGGCCGCGGGCGCTGCGGGAGCTATCATGGGGTTGTTGGTGGCCCTGAGCGCGCATGGATACCGTTGAAGCGCCGCCGAAGCGGCGAAGGGTCCCGAAGTGGCTGCTGCCAGCGGCTGGATATACCATCTCCGCCGTCTCGCTGCTCTGGGTCTTCTGGAAATTCCCGTTCTCACAACTCGCCGACCATCTCCGGACCATGGAGTGGCGATGGGTAGCCGTCGCCGTGCTCTTCGAGTTCGGCGTCTACTTCGTCGACGCCTGGCGGTGGGGAGCGCTGCTGAAGCGCACGGGTGCGCCCTCGTTCGGCATGTGCCTGCAAGCCGTCTTTGTCGGCGTGCTCGCGAATGATATTCTTCCGGCCAAAGCGGGCGAACTGATCCGGTGCTTTCTGCTTTCGTACGAAACCAGGGTGCCGTTGTCGCTCGCTTTCACTTCGGATGTGATTCTGCGCATCATGGACGGCCTGTGGATCGTAATCGTTTATTTGCTGATTACGTTCCAGATCGCCACTCATGTGGATGTTACGCGGGGCATGTGGGTCTTCGGCGCGGGCGCGGTAGCCGTTACGCTGCTGCTTCTCTTTGCCCTGTTCCGGCGGCAGCATGCGCACCAGATCGTGAGCACCAGAAAGTGGGCCAGGCGGTTTCTCGATCTGCTGGCTGAAATTCACCGGCTGGGAACCTGGCCCGAATTGAAGACCGCGATGGGAGTCAGCGGCCTGTATTGGCTCGTCCAGGTGCTGGCCGTCTGGGCTCTGACCAAAGCGGACCGTTTCGACCTGGGGCTCAGCGCCGCGGCGTTCCTGCTGGTGGTCAAGGCGGTTTTGACCCTGATCCCGAACGCGCCCGCCAATATGGGGGCGTATCAGGCGGCAGTGGTCTATGCGTTCGGGTTCCTGCTGGTCGAACGGGCGAACGCGCAGGCCTTCGCCGAGATCATGTTCGGCTTTCTCACGCTGCCGATCGCGGTGGGCGGTGCGATTGCCGTAGTTTTCGCGGACATCGACCTTCTCGCGCTGCATCGGCGCGCCCATCGCGCGCATGCCAGGCGCAAGCGCGGAGCGGCGCTGGACGAAGGTTGATTAGACGAAGCTTGACTGGACGAAGCTTGATTCGCTGCCTCATTACAGATGGAAATTATGCCGCGGCTCCGGAACGATGGATCGCGCACGCAACGCACTGGATTACCGAGGGAGTAGAGTTGCTGCAAATCCGCGAACGCGATCTTCCGCCCCGCGAACTCGCGGATTTGACCCGCACACTTTTGCGTATTCCTAATCCGCACGGCACGAAGATTCTTGTGAAC
>CAZXCO010000630.1:0-4299 GCA_964639095.1 uncultured Solibacteraceae bacterium | reverse complement strand
CCACATCAAGCAGGCGGAAGTCGCGGCGCTGATCATTGAGGATGCCAGGGTCCGCGGCGTTCATCTGATGGACGGGCGCAGGATCCGGTGCGAGGCCGTCATCATCACGACCGGCACCTTCCTGAACGGGCTGGCTCACATCGGTGAGCAGCGCTTTTCCTGCGGACGGAATGGCGAACCGCCCTCGCAGATTCTCGCCGGGCAGGTTCGCGGTCTCGGGCTGGGCTGGACGCGCCTGAAGACCGGCACGCCTCCCCGGCTGGATGCACGGTCGATCGACTGGTCGAGATTCGAGCCCCAATCCGGAGATGTCAATCCCGTCCCGTTCTCATTTATGACGGGAAAGATCGATCGCCCCCAGATCCAGTGTTATCTGGCGCGCACGACTGCGGAGACGAAACGGCTGATTCTGGAGAGCATCAACCGTTCGCCGCTCTATAGCGGGCAGATCGAAGGTGTGGGGCCGCGCTATTGCCCATCCATTGAGGACAAGTTCGTCAAGTTCCCGGACAAGGAGTCCCACCAGCTCTTCCTGGAACCGGAGGGACTGGACACCAACGAAATCTACGTCAACGGGATGTCCACCAGCATGCCGATCGATGTGCAGGCTGCCGTGATCGCCTCGATTCCCGGCCTGGAGGGCGCGGAAATGATCCGGCCGGGTTATGCCATTGAATATGACGCGGTGGATGCGCGCGAGCTGGACCACAGGCTGGAAGTGAAGAAGCTTCCGGGTCTTTTTCTGGCCGGGCAGATCAACGGGACTTCCGGCTATGAGGAAGCGGCCGGACAGGGGCTGATTGCCGGTATTAATGCGGCCCAGACGATCCTCGGCAGGGAACCGTTGATTGTGCCCCGAAGCCAGGGATACATCGGAATCATGATCGACGATCTGATTACCCGGGGCGCGGACGAACCGTACCGGATGTTCACTTCCCGCGCGGAATACCGGCTGCGTCTGCGGATTGACAATGCCGACGAGAGGCTCACGCCCATCGGTGACCGGATCGGACTCATTTCTGTCGACAGGCGCGAGGCATTCGCGGCGAAGGCGCTGCAAAAGGCCCGTCTCGTCGCGGCTCTGGAATCCACGCCCAAAGGGGCCTGGCTGCGCCGGCCGGAGGCGAAGATCGAGGAGTTGCTGGCCTGGATCGAGCAGGTTCTGGGCGAGCCGTGCGAAAGGGGTGTTCTGATGACGGTCGAGACGGAGGTGAAGTACGCCGGATATATCGATCAGCAGACACGGCAGATCGAACGTATGCGGAGCGCCGATACCCGGCCGATCCCGCATTCGATGGACTTCCGGGCGATTCCCGGCATTTCACGGGAAGTTGGGGAGCGGTTGACACGCGTACGCCCCGCCACTCTGGGCCAGGCGGCACGAATTCCAGGGGTTACGCCGGCAGCCGTCGCCATCCTCGATGTTTACCTGAGTGTTTCACGTGAAACATGCTAGATTGCAGATAACCCCATGACCGGTATCCAATTGGTCTAATTTCATCTCGCGAACAAATCCCTTGGCACGAACCATAGCAATCACCAACCAAAAAGGCGGCGTCGGAAAGACCACGACCGCCATCAATCTCGCCGCTGCACTCGCCGCAAACGACCTTAAGGTTCTGATCATCGATTGCGACCCTCAGGGGAATACGACGAGCGGCCTCGGCATTCCGAAAACCGATGGCATGGCCACCCTTTACGACGTCCTCGTGGACGCAACAGAAATCGGCGATGCCATCGCCAAAACCGAGATGGAAGGCCTCCATCTCCTCCCGGCGGACAAGAACCTCATTGGTGTCAACCTGGAGTTGGTCGGAATCGAGAACCGCGAATCCATTCTTCGCCAGCGTCTTGCCAGGCTTCACACCGAATACCAATACATCCTGATCGATTGCCCGCCGGCACTCGATCTCCTCACTCTGAACGCCCTGATGGCGGCGGATTCGGTTCTCGTCCCGATTCAGTGCGAATTCTTCGCGCTGGAGGGTGTGTCCGGCCTGATGGACACCATTGACCGCGTCCGGGACGCCTTCGGCCATCCTCTCCAGATCCAGGGCATCCTTCTTACGATGTACGACGACCGCACCAATCTGACCCGCCAGGTTGCCGCCGATCTTCGGGAGTTCTTCCAGGGCGACGTCTTTCGCACCGTCATCCCCCGCAGTATCCGTCTGGCCGAAGCGCCCAGCCACGGCAAACCCATTCTGCTTTACGATCCCGCTTCAAAGGGATCGGAAGCCTACATTCAACTTGCAAAAGAGATTCTCACCAATGACCAGAAACGACCAGCAGCGAAAAGCGCTCGGTAAGGGCCTGCAGTCGCTACTGCCGAAAAGGAATGCCCCTGCTGCCCCTGCGCCCGTCTCCCCCGTCCAGACCCTGCCGGACGGCCAGGAACGTGAAGTGCAACGCCTTCCGATTCAGCATGTTCTTCCCAATCCCAACCAGCCGCGCCGCGACTTCGATGCGACAGCGCTCCTGGAGCTGACGCAGTCCATTGAGCGCGACGGGATCATTCAGCCCATCATTGTCCGCCGGACCGCGCCGCAGGAATACCAGATCATCGCCGGCGAACGCCGCTGGCGCGCCGCCAAGGCCGCCGGTCTGGAGGAGGTCCCGGTCATCGTCCGGGAGGCTGACGATCAGCAGGTGCTCGAGCTCGCCATCGTCGAAAACATCCAGCGCGAAGACCTGAACCCCATCGAACTCGCGATCGCCTTCCAGCGCATGGCGACCGAGCTTGGGCTGAGCCACGACCAGATCGGCCAGAAAACCGGCAAGGAGCGGACAACGGTCACCAACTCCGTCCGCCTTCTTCAATTGCCGGACGACCTCCAGAAAATGGTGGCCGCCAGACACCTCTCCGCCGGACACGCTCGCGCCCTGCTCAAATTCGAAGATCAAAGTCTGCAACGCGAGATCGCACTACGCTGCATCGAACAGGGCTGGTCCGTCCGGCAAATTGAGGAATTCACTCGCCCCAAAGCTGCCGCCAAACCCAAGGCAGCCAAGCCGGAGGCACCCCTCGATCCGAACGTAAAGTTCGCGCTGTCGGAAATGGAACGGGTTCTCGGGACCCGCGTCCGCATCGTGGAAAGCGCCCGCGGCAAGGGCCGGATCGAAATTGAGTATTACTCTCCGGAAGATCTGAGCCGGATCTATGATCTCGTCGTCCATACTCCCGAATAACTACGATAGTAGTTTAAGAATGTCCGAGAGTTCCTTCCGAATCCCGGGCAGGGGATCCGGATCGACAAAAAGCTCTTCCTGCCGGGCTTTGGGGGACGCTCCCGCCAGACCGCTCTCGGCCTTTTCGGCCTTCAGCACCTTCCGGGCTCCTTCGATCGTGAACTTCTTGTCGTAGAGGAGCTGCTTGATGTTGAGAAGCATCTCGACATCCTTGCGCCGGAACATGCGCTGGCCGGTATTGGATTTCTTGGGTGAAAGGCCCGGGAACTCCGTTTCCCAGTAGCGAAGAACGTAAGGTTCGACCCCGACAAGCTGGCTCACTTCGCCAATTCGGAAAAAGAGCTTGTCCGGAATCGCGGGAGTCTCGTCAGTCATCCGTTCATAGTCATCCTATCGCTATACTTGCTGCGTCCGCGAGCGGCCGCCCGGCGCGGCGCGATTTGCCCCTCGACAGGCGCCCTCAGCGGGAGTCCCATCACATTTTCGATAACCTATATTGGTTAGAGAGCATCTAACAAACCAGAAGCGCAGGAAATCTATGAACACCCGCCTGAGAACCTCGAACCCCGCATTCGCCGGCAATACGTATACCGTGAGCGGAGTCGCCGCGGGCTACGGTCCGACGATGACGATTTCCGGCACGGTCAACAAAGCCGGCATTCTGATGCTGTGCGTCATGGCAACGGCGGCTTGGACATGGAACCAGTTCTTCACCAACGGACCCGCCGCTGTCTCCAGCTACACCATGATCGGTGCGTTGGGCGGCCTGATCGCCGCCATGGTCACCATTTTCAAGAAGGAATGGGCGCCCATTACAGCTCCGATCTACGCTCTGCTCGAAGGTCTCTTTCTCGGCGCGCTTTCCGCCATGCTCGAACTGCGGTTTCGCGGAATCGCCATCGAATCCGTCGCGCTGACGTTCGGCACCTGCTTCTGCCTGCTGCTGGCGTATCGATCGGGCCTGATCCGGGCTTCAGAGAAGTTCACCCTGGGGATCGTCGCCGCAACAGGCGGCATTGCGCTGATCTATTTCGTGAGCATGATTCTCGGGTTCTTCCATGTGCAGGTTCCGGGAATCTTTGGCAGCGGGCCGGTGGGCATTCTGTTCAG
>CAZXCO010000629.1:0-1749 GCA_964639095.1 uncultured Solibacteraceae bacterium | reverse complement strand
TGGAGCAGAACTACACGATGGCGGTTCATTATTACCGTCTTGCGGCCGATAACGGTTATGCTCCCGCGCAATTCAACCTGGCGCGGCTCATCGAAAAAGGCAAAGGCGCGAAACGGGATGAAGCCGGAGCCTTCCAGTGGTACATGAAGGCCGCGAACAAGGGCATGGCCTCGGCCCAGGCGAAGGTCAGCGAGATGTATGCAAAGGGTCAGGGAGTGAGCGCCGACCCCGAAAGAGCGTACTTCTGGTCGACTCTGGCGGCGGAGCAGAACGAAAAGAACGCCGAGCGGCGACGGGCCGCGCTGGCCGCGAAGTTGAGCGCCGATGCGGTCGCGCGAGCGCAAAAGTCCGCGCGCGAGTGGAAGCCTGTGCTCGCGACCACGCGCTGAGGGAACGAGGGATGGGGAGGGTACGGGGGACCTGAACCATCCCTCCCTCGGTGGTCATCGCCGCCTCGGGCTTCCTGCCTGGGCTTACTGGTCGGCCGCTTCCGGCTTGCCGGCTTTGACCAGAGCTTCGGCGCGGTTTTTGCGCGCGAGTTCGTCCGAAGGCTTTTGCTTGAGCGCCGTCAGCCAGGCGACTGCGGCATCGTCGTATTTGCCTGCCCCGCAGAGCGCTTTTGCATACAGCAGCGCCGCTGCGCGGATCTCCAACGGAATGCGGGTCAGTTGCCTCTGGCTCTCGCGCGGAGCTGTTGCAAGCTGCTCGGCGCTTCCTGCCCTGGGCTTACGAAACAGCCGATGAAAGCGGAATCGTCACGAGGCCAGTTGCAAGCTGCTCGGCGCTTCCTGCCCTGGGCTTACTGCTCGGCTGCTTCCGGCTTGCCCGCTTTGACCAGCGCCTTTGCGTGCCATCTCGTCCGAAGGCTTTGTTTCAGCGCAGTCAGTCACGCGCTGCGGCGTCGTCGTACTGGCCCGTAGACATACAGCAGCGCCGCGCGGATTTCCGACGGGATGCGGGTCAGTTGCCTCTGGCGCTCGCGCAGTGCCGTTGCAAGCTGCTCCGCGGCGTCAGCCGGTTTCGAGGTGAACAAAAGCCCGACGCCCTTTTCCAGGGGATCCGCCGATGCGGTCAAACCCTCGATCGCCTTCCCGAGGACATCTGCGGTGAAACCGGTCTTGCCGGCGGCTTGTTGAATGGTCTCGATTCCGAGCACCACGGGCGCGCCGATGGCCGCCACGGCCCGTTTGTTCGCCAGCGCCCTCTGCTCGCCGCGCTGGATGACGATTGCCGGAACCGGTTCCGGTCCATCCGGCATTTTGGCCGAACCGTCCCAGGGCCAGATCAGCACCGGATCGCCCTTCGCCTTCGCGATCCCAATCGCAGACCAGCCGTTCTCATCCGGCGCGCCGGCCTCCAGCGTGATGGCCGATGTCTGCTTCCCCCGGCCGTCAGTGACGACGAATTGCAGAGCCGACCCGGCGAACCAGAGAGCCAGTGCCATCGCCAGCGGCTTCATTCGTCCCTCAGAATCTCCAGCGGCTTCTGGCCCAACGTGCGAAAGCTCGCGAGCCATCCGGTCGCGATTGCCAGCACTGCGGTTCCCCCGATGGAAACGGCCATGGGAAGCAGGTCGGCCGAGGTCTTCGCGCCGAGCAGCCGGTTCAGCACGACCCATGCGAACCCACCCGCCAGCAGACCGCCCATGAGCCCGGCGACCGTGCCGATTACGAGAAACTCGATCGAGAAAATCTGCGCAATGCGCCGCCGCGTCGCGCCCAGCGTTTTGAGGATGACCACTGCCCGAAT
>CAZXCO010000628.1:0-2543 GCA_964639095.1 uncultured Solibacteraceae bacterium | reverse complement strand
TCAAATCCGACAATTTTCGATCACGCCATCAAGAACAGCACGGCTTACGACGATCCGATCCGCGAGGGGCTGCGCCGGGGCAGCAGCGCGGAGGACGTCTTCTTCGACCTCGCTCTCGAAGACATTACGCGCGCTGCCGATCTCTTCCGGCCGGTTTACGAACGTACCAGCGGGACGGACGGTTGGGTTTCGCTCGAAGTGTCTCCGATGCTTGCATACGATACTTCCAGCACCATCGCCGCGGCGCAGGAACTCTACCGGCGCGCGGGTCGACCGAACCTTTTTATAAAAATTCCCGGCACAAAGGAGGGATTGCCGGCCATTGAAGAGGTCATCTTCGCCGGTGTTCCGGTGAACGTGACCCTGCTGTTCTCGGCTGACCATTACGTTGCCGCAGCGGCGGCATTCCTGCGCGGCGTGGAGCGGCGCATCGAGGCGGGGCTCGATCCGAATGTCGGCTCGGTCGCATCGGTATTCATCAGCCGGTGGGACGCCGCTGTTGCGTCGAAGATTCCGGCGACAATGCAGAATCAGCTCGGTATCGCCATCGGAAAGCAGGCGTTCCAGGCTTACCGCGCCTTCGTCGCCTCGGAGCGCTCGCAGCGTGCGATGAACTCCGGCGCGCGGCCACAGCGTCTGCTGTTCGCCAGCACGGGAACAAAGGACCCGAAGGCGCCTGACACCCTTTACGTCGAGGCGCTGGCGGCGCCTTTTACGGTGAACACAATGCCGGAAAACACGTTGAAGGCGTTTGGCGACCACGGGGAAGCGAACGGCGTCCTGCGGCCCGACGACGGCGATTCTGAGAGCGTGCTGGCGCAGTTCACGCGCGCGGGCATCGACACCCAGGCGCTTGCGGCGCAGCTTCAGGAGGATGGCGCCAAAGCCTTCGTGAAATCCTGGGAAGATCTCATGGGTGTGATCGAAGCGAAGAGCGCTGCGCTCAGGAAGGCGAGCTGATCGATATGGCAACTGAAACCGAAACACAATGCGCCCCCAGTCTGACTGACCGCGCTGCATGGAAGAGCCTCGAGGCCCACTCCCGGGATGCGCGCGGGTTGCATCTCCGCGACCTGTTCGCAAAAGACCCAAAGCGCGGTGAGCGGATGACCGCGGAAGCCGCCGGATTGTTTCTCGATTACTCGAAGAACCGTATCACCGACTCGACGATGCAGCTTCTTCTGCAACTGGCGGAGGAATCCGGTCTGCGCGCACGGATTGATGCCATGTTCGCGGGCGAGAAGATCAACAGGACAGAGAACCGGGCAGTCCTGCATGTGGCTCTGCGGGCGCCGCGAACGCAGTCGATTTTGGTGGACGGCAAGGATGTCGTGCCGGGCGTCCACGACGTGCTGGATCGCATGGCACAATTCGCGGAGCGCGTTCGCAGCGGCGAGTGGAAGGGTCACACCGGCAAGCGCATCCGCAACATCGTGAATGTCGGCATCGGCGGCTCGGACCTGGGGCCGGTCATGGCTTATGAAGCGCTGAAAGCTTACAAAGATCCCTCGCTCACGGGGCGGTTTGTATCCAATGTCGATGGCGCCGATTTTGCGGAAGCGACTGCCGATCTCGATCCGGCCGAAACTCTGTTCATCGTTTCCTCGAAGACTTTCACAACGCTGGAAACGATGACCAACGCGGTGACGGCACGCGCGTGGTCGATCGGAGCCTTTGGCGGTGACGAGAAATCCGTGGCGAAGCACTTCGTCGCGGTCTCAACTAATGCGTCGGAAGTTTCGAGGTTTGGCATCGACACCGAAAATATGTTCGGGTTCTGGGACTGGGTGGGCGGCCGTTATTCGATGGATTCCGCGATCGGCCTCTCCACCATGCTCGCCGTCGGCAGTGTGAACTTCCGGGCCATGCTGCACGGCTTCCATCAGGTAGACGAACACTTTCGCACTGCGCCGTTCGACAGGAATCTGCCGGTCCTGCTGGGCCTGCTCGCGGTCTGGAATACCAACTTTCTCGGCGCGGAGACCGTGGCCGTCCTGCCGTACGAGCAGTATTTGAAGCGGTTTCCGGCCTATCTGCAGCAGCTGACGATGGAGAGCAACGGCAAACACGTCACGCTCAGCGGCAGGAACACCGGGTATCAGACGGGACCCATCTACTGGGGCGAGCCGGGCACCAACGGGCAGCACTCGTTCTATCAGCTCATTCACCAGGGCACTCGGCTGATCCCCTGCGACTTCATCGCTTTTGTCGAGACGCTGCATCCGCTGGGCCAGCATCACGACATTCTGATTGCCAACGTGCTGGCGCAGTCCGAAGCTCTGGCTTTCGGCAAGACGGCCGCGCAAGTGAAGGCGGAGGGTACGCCGGACTGGCTGGTGCCTCATCGGGTGTTCGAAGGGAACCGCCCATCGAACACGATCCTCGCTCAGCGACTGAACCCGGAAACGCTGGGCAAACTGGTCGCGCTCTACGAGCACTCCGTCTTCACGCAGGGCGCAATCTGGGATATCGATTCCTTTGATCAGTGGGGCGTCGAACTGGGCAAGGTTCTCGCCAAACGGATCATCCCCGAACTATCGAGC
>CAZXCO010000627.1:0-4227 GCA_964639095.1 uncultured Solibacteraceae bacterium | reverse complement strand
ATTCGTAATGGTGAGATCCTGCGCGCAAAGGGGAGCAATCGCGCTCAGTGTCAGCCAGCCCAGTTTCAGCCAGCCCGATTTCCAACAGGAGAGCCCTGGCGGAGTTTGCCTTTTTGTGTTGTGTGCGCTCGCGCGTGAACTGCCCGGAGTATCGCCGCCAGTCATTCGACTCCTCCCTTTTGCGGGAGGATATCACAAACAGCGGGATTACAGACCTGAGTTTCTTCCGTCGCGCCGCCCCGGTTCAGGGCCGCGACTCCGATTATTTGGAATCCGCCTGCGCGATGGCTTTGCCGGAGGGCGCGATGACTGAGCTTCCCGCGCTGCCCCAGACTTCCTCCGCGACTTCGACAATGGTCCGCAGCTTGGCCCACTGCGCGTCTTCGGTCAGGATGTTGCCGTCTTCCGTGCTCGAAAACCCGCACTGCGGGCTCAAACAGAGCTGCTCGATGGGAGCGAAGCGGCTCGCCTCGTCGATTCTCCGCTTCAGATCGTCCTTCGATTCCAGATCGCCGCTCTTTGAAGTGACGAGGCCGAGAACCACCCGCTTGGGGCCCTTCGGCAGAAAGCGCAGTGGTTCGAATCCACCTGCGCGCTCCGTGTCCCACTCCATGAAATAGGCGTCGACGTTAACGCTGTTGAAAAGAAGCTCGGCGACTCTCTCATAGCCTCCGCGCGCAATCCAGCTCGACTTGAAATTGCCGCGGCAGAGGTGCGTGGTGATGGTCATGTCCGCGGGCCGGTTCTCGATTGCACGGTTCATGAGGCTTGCGTAGACGGCGGGCAGTTTTTCGGGATCGTCACCCCGCTCCCGCAGCATGGCGCGCTGGTCGTCATCACACAGGTAGGCGAAATTCACCTCATCCAACTGAAGGTAGCGGCAGCCGGCTTTCGCGAACGCCTGGACCCCATCATGGTAAGCATCGCCAAGATCGGTGAAGAACTGTTCCATGTCGGGATAAACGCCGGGCGAGACCGCCTCCCTTCCGCCGCGAAAATGCAGCACGCTCGGCGAAGGAATGGTCATCTTCGGCATGGCCTTCGTGTGATCTCGCAGAAAGCGGAAGTGATTGAGAAAGGGATGGTCCTCGGGAAACCCGATCCGGCCATCCACCCGAAGACCTCTTTGTTGCGATTGCACACCTCCCTGAAACGCGATGCCGTGCGACGCAGTGACAACCTGCACACCATTCAGGCCCTGGAGGAAATCGAAGTGCCACCAGGAACGCCGGAACTCCCCGTCGGTGGCGCTGTGCAAACCCACGGCCGCCTGCTTCGCGATCAGGGCCTCGATTTCGCGGTCTTCGACGGCCGCGAGCGCTTCCGGCGTGATTTCGCCGGCGGCCCGCCGGGCCCTGGCTTCCTTGAGCGCGGGGGACCGAAGCAAACTGCCAACATGATCGGCACGGAAGGGTGGTTTTACGAGGCTCATGGTTTGCTTGAGTTAAAATCCCGAGGCGCCGGAGTCAGTTGGAAATTGCATGCATTACTCCGGACGTGCCCGAAATTATATACCTCACGCGCGAGTACTGTCAAATTTGAACGAAATATGAAATCACTGCCCGCCTGGATATGATGTGAACGTCATAAATGCATGCACAACGAGGCGCCGGCGCGCCCCGGTTCCGGCTGCAGTGCGGGAGATGGCTGTTTGACCGCCCGGCACTAGAATAGAGTTTGCACTCGCGTATCACTGTAATCGGCGGCGGCCTCGCCGGTACCGAAGCCGCATGGCAACTGGCTCAGCGCGGTCTCCCGGTTACGCTCTGTGAAATGAGGCCGGTGCGGACGACAGACGCCCACCAGACCGACCGCCTTGCCGAACTCGTCTGTAGCAATTCACTCAAGAGCGACCAGCATCCCTCGGCGTCCTGGCTGCTCAAAGAAGAACTGCGGCGGCTCGATTCCCTGCTGCTCCGGGCGGCCGCGGAATCGCGTGTGCCCGGCGGCCACGCTCTGACGGTCGATCGCGTCGCCTTCGCGACGGCGGTCTCCGACGCGATCGAATCGCATCCAGGTATCGAGATCCGCCGCGAAGAAATCACGGAGATCGATCCTTCGCGGCCAACTGTCATCGCGACGGGTCCTCTTACCAGCGATGCTCTGGCGGTCTCGATCGGACGCCTCACCGGATCCCAGAGACTCTTTTTCTACGACAGCATCAGCCCGATTGTGGATGCGACAACGGTGGACCGCACGATTGCGTTCCCGGCGTCGCGCCATGACAAATCGCTCGACGGCACGGGCGATTATCTGAACTGTCCGTTATCGAAGCCGGAATACGAGCGTTTTGTCGATGAGCTGATCGCGGCTGCAACGGTTGAGGCGCATATTCCGAACGACACGCCCTATTTCGAAGCCTGCCTTCCGATCGAGGAGATTGCGCGGCGCGGCCGCGACACTTTGCGCTTCGGACCAATGAAACCCACCGGTCTGACCGACCCGCGCACTGGAAAATGGCCTTATGCCGCCGTGCAGCTTCGCCAGGAGAACTTGCGGGCCGACAGCTACAATCTCGTCGGTTTTCAGAATCACCTCCGGTTCCCGGAACAGAAGCGCATCCTGCGCCTGATTCCCGGACTGGAAGCGGCGGAATTCCTGCGGTACGGTCAGATCCATCGCAACACCTACATCAACTCCCCCGCGCTGCTTGACGCCGCGCTGCGGCTCAAGGATCACCCCGCCATCTTTTTTGCCGGGCAGATTTCCGGCGTCGAAGGGTATGTGGAGTCCATTGCGACCGGACTCGCCGCAGGGCTGCTCGCGGCCGCGCAACTGACTGGTCAGGCTGTGCGTCCTTTCCCGCGCGAGACTGCGATCGGCTCGCTCTGCCACTACATCTCCCACGCGGACCCGCGCCACTACCAGCCGGCGAACGTCGCCTTCGATCTTTTCCTACCGCTTGACCGCAGTCCGCGTGACCGCGCCGAACGGCAGGCGGCAGTCTGCCGGCGTGCGCTCGCAAGCCTGGAGGAATACATGGGCGTCCATGTCTGAGCTGTCGCGCGCCATCAACGATTTCCTGGGCGCACGGGCGCGCCGCAACGATTCTCCGCACACGCTGCGAAATTATGAGGCCGATCTGCGCGCATTTCTCGATTATTTTTCGCCTCCGGGCGCGGCGCCCCCGCCCGTGGCGGATCTCGATCTCCTCAGCCTGCGTGAGTGGCTGGCGCACCTTTACAGCCGCAATCCGAAGCCTGCAACCATTCGGCGCAAGCTTGCTTCGCTGCGTGCCTTCTTTCGCTTTCTCGCGCGCGATGGCCGGATCGAACGGAATCCAGCCCTTCTTCTTCGCCTGCCGAAGATGCCGAAGGCGCTCCCCGAAGTGCCGGGTACGGACGTCACAAACGCGCTCGTGGACGGAGTCTCGCGCGAAGATCTGGAGCGTCCGTTCCCCGCGCGCGACCGGCTGCTGCTCGAATTACTCTACGGCTGTGGTCTTCGCATCAGCGAGGCCGTGGGACTGAATCTCGACGATTTCGATTCCACGGAGCGGTGGCTGCGCGTTCGCGGCAAGGGCCGCAAAGAACGGCAGGTGCCGTACGGGTCAAAAGCGGACGAAGCGCTCCGTCTTTATCTCGAGCTGCGGGAATCGAAGTCCGAACCGCGGGCTCTGTTTCTGAATTGCCGGGGCGGCCGGCTCAGCGACCGGGGCGCGCGGGGGATCGTGAAATTCTATGCGACATACATCGCGGGGGATGCCTCGATCCACCCCCACACCCTTCGTCATGCATTTGCGACGGACCTGCTCAGCCATGGCGCCGACCTTCGCGTGATCCAGGAGCTTCTTGGCCACGCGCGGCTTTCCACAACACAGAAATACACGCACGTGTCGCTTACGGATCTGATGCGCGTTTACGACGCAGCCCACCCAAAGGCGCGGCCAGTCAAAGGCTGATAGAGACGCTGGAAATCTGCCCGCGGTGCCCGCGCGATGGCGGGCACTTGCGGACAGACAAAGGGGAGGGGACGATCAGTTGATTCCCGCGAAACCGACCAGATGTTTCGCGTCGACCTGGTTTTCCTGGCAGATGTATTCCATCAACTCTTCCTTCGGGCGGAGAGTCGCCGTGAAGGTGATGGTGAAAGGCTGAGTGTAAGCGCCGGGGTCGATGATCTGGGTCTTGACTTCCAGTGTTCCAAGGTCCTTCCGGGTGTAGCGCTCGATAGTGTGGAGCTGCTCGGTATGCGGGTGCCCGGCGAAATCGAACCAGAACTTGTCAT
>CAZXCO010000626.1:0-1922 GCA_964639095.1 uncultured Solibacteraceae bacterium | reverse complement strand
CGAAAGCCTTCAACTTCCGCCTGCAGGGCCAAACGACCATCGGGAATCGGCCCACCTGGATGCTCGATGCGACGCCCCGGCCCGGTTACCGGCCGCCCGATCGCGATACACGCGTGCTGACCGGGATGAAAGGCAAGCTCTGGATCGACAAGTCCACAAACCAATGGGCCAAAGTGGAGGCGCAGGTCATTCATCCGGTTTCCATCGAAGGCTTTCTTGCAAGAGTGGAACCAGGCACGAAATTTGAATGGGTTCGCGGTCCCGTCGAAGATGGCATCTGGCTTCCGACTCATTTCGCCTTCGGGTCGAACGTCAGGATCCTCTCCATCTTCGGGCATCACGTGGCCGACAACGAAACCTACTTCAACTACGCGAAGGCCGATTCCGTGAAATTGCCCGGTTGCCCTTTGCAGTCCGCAAAATAAGTCAGCAGAAATATCCGCTGGAATTTTCAAAACAGCCGCACTCACGTGTAAACCGGAACGGGTCCGAAACCGTCAATTAAATCGGAGGACGACGTGAAGAGCGGGGCCAGTCAGTGGGGGCGGTCCGCCACTCTTCCCGTCGTCCGTGTCCGTTTTCAGCCTCGAAAGTGGCGGGTGCGGACGTTGCTTCTGGCGCTCGCCGCAATTCTTACCCTCAGTTTTGCCGTTCTGGAAATCCGGTCGTCGTGGTTCGAGGCGCATCTGCTGCCGGCAATCGCGCGTCGAGTCGGATATTCGGTCGGAGCCGGTCCGAGCCCGGCGTTCGAACGTGCCGCCAGTGGTCCGTATGACGAGCGTCTCGGTTTGTCCGATCTGCCGCGATTCGTCGAGCGCCTGAAATCCCGTGGATACCGGATCGCCGCTCAGGCCCGTGTCACGGGGATGTCGAAGCTGCTGACGCGTCTGGGGATCTTCCCCATCTACAAGGAAAAAAATCAGGCCGGGCTTCTTATTGAAGACCGTAACGGTCAGAGTCTTTATCAGTCACCTTCGCCCAGCCAGGTTTACCCGGACTTTCAGTCCATTCCGCCTCTGATCGTCCGTACGCTTCTTTTCATTGAGAATCGCGAGGTACTCGACAGCCGGCACCCGTATCGCAATCCCGCCATACAGTGGGGCCGCTTCAGCCGCGCGGTTTTCGATGCCGGACTTCATTCGGTGGACCGCAGTGTGACCGTCATCGGCGGGAGCACGCTCGCGACCCAGCTCGAAAAAACCCGCCATTCTCCACAGGGCCGCACCAGTTCGGTGACCGACAAGTTCCGGCAGATGCTTTCCGCATCTCTGCGGGCGTACCGCGACGGACCCTCCACGCGCGCCGCCCGCGAAGCGATCGTATGCGATTACATCAACTCGATTCCGCTCGCCGCCAGACGCGGGAAGGGCGAAATTATCGGGCTCGCCGACGGACTGCGCGACTGGTATGGCGCGGATTTCAGCGATGTCAACCGCGTGTTGACCGCCGATGAAAGTACGCTCGACGAAAAAGAATGGACCGAACGCGCGCAGGCCTATCGGGAAGTGCTGTCGCTGCTGCTGGCTCTGCGCGAGCCGACGCGCGACCTCGTGCATGAGCGCGGCCGCCTGGAAGCTCAGACCGACCGTTATCTCTCGGCGCTCGCGCACGATGGCGTCATTTCCAGCCGATTGCGCGATGAGTCGCGGAGATTGTGGCTTCCGGCGAACCCCGGTCCGGTTCCGAATGCGCCACTGCAATACACGGCCAACAAAGGGCCGAATGCCATTCGCACGGCGCTTTTGCCCATGCTCGGCATCCAAAGCACGTATGCCCTTGACCGCCTGGATCTTAAGGTCCGGACCACGTTCGACGCGCCCTCACAGAAATCCGTCAGCGATTTCCTCGCCAGCCTTTCGAACCCGGAGACCGTGACCGCCACCGGGCTGAATCAATATCAACTGCTCGATCGCGGGAATCCC
>CAZXCO010000625.1:0-3988 GCA_964639095.1 uncultured Solibacteraceae bacterium | reverse complement strand
TCTTGCCGACATCCGTCCACTTGCCTGTAATCAGGGCGCGGCCGGGATCGGTGGTATCCACGGTTTCGCCCGTGGTTTTGTTCCGCAGCGTAATGACGGGTAAATAGCTGACTCCAAGGGAATTGCTCGGGTCCGAAACCCCGATGTTCAAGGGCACGGCAGTGGAATGGTCGCCCACGCCGGGAGAGCTGTGGCAGGTGCCGCAGGTGCCATGCACCACCTCGAGTCCCGGAGTGTCGTTCAGGCCGGCTACGCCGGTGATATCAAACGTGCGGTTGTTGAAAAGCGCCTGCCCCCGCGCGATGCTGGCCCGCGCCTGGCCGCCCAACCCGCGCGCCCTGGACCAGGTATCGAAGAGGTCGAAGATCGCCGGGTTGAAAGGCTCATGCGTGGGGTTTTGACCCAGAGGATCGTTGATGCCAATGAAAAACTGCTGATCGGCAAGTGGATCCGGGCCGCCCTTCGCTCCCTGCCCCGAAAGGGATCCGGCGCCGAAATCGATGGCCTGAGCGGTATAGAGTCCTGCCTCGAAATCGACGATTTCTTTGACCTGCGCGTCCGTGAGCGGAACCGTGCCCTCGGCATGACCCGCGGTGGCATCGATCGCCTGCTGGCCCAGGTCGGCAATCAGGTCGTCGTGAGTCTGAATCTTCCGCGTGGTGGGAGGGTTCGACTCGCGGCCATCCCACATCACCGCGCTGAGAAAGCGCAGGTTGGTGGCGGGAAGAGGCCGCCGGTAAGTCGAAATCGTCGAGGTGTCATTACAGCCGTAGGGATTGTTGACGCCCACAACGTCGTATTCGGCCCCGGGCGGCACGGCAATCGCAATGCGCAACAGGCCGCGGTCGATCAACAGCCTGTATGCCTGCCTGCGTCCGCTCAGAGTGGAGGTGTTGATTCCGTGATCGCACACCGAGCCGTCGACGGTCCGGAAAATCGGGTCCGTTCCTCCGCTCATCAGAAAACGCAGAGCAACTTTCGAGGCCGAAATGCCCCATCCCTGATCGGGTTGGTGGCAGGAAGAGCAGCTTCGGCCGTTGGACCCGAGACTCTGAAAAAAGGCGTTGCCAAAATCGATCTTGCCGTTGCCGTTTGTGTTGTACGTTTCCGAGATTCCGTGTTCGTTCGGAAACGGAAACAGATTCGGCAGCTTGATTTGAGCACTCGCCGGCTGACTGCCGGCCGCGATGCCTATGACAGTGGCGACACTGAATGAGGCGATTTTGTAAAAGGCTTCGCGAGAGCCTCGTCCTCCGCGTGGAGTAGAAAACATCAGGGGACTCCTCGAGAATGAATTCACCGGCAGACTCCTGCTACCCTGGAAATGCCTGCAACGGGGCAGATGTCCAGGAGTCTGAACGTCGGTACTTTGTTGGTTGTGCCGGAATTAAGTGCGAACCGTCCCGGCTATTGTTTCATCCTGTTTACGGTCTCGGCAAATGATTAATGTTGAGTTCTGTGCGGCATTGTTCGGCGGTTCGCTGATTGCAGGCTTCATCGGATCGTTGACGGGACTCGGAGGCGGCGTTGTGATTGTGCCTCTGCTCACGATCGCGTTCGGAGTGGACATCCGCTATGCGATCGGTGCGTCACTGATCTCAGTGATTGCGACGTCCTCGGGAGCAGCGGCGGCTTATGTACGCGAGGGGTTTTCGAACATTCGCGTCGGCATGCTGCTGGAGATCGCGACCAGTGCGGGAGCGCTTGCCGGCGCGGCGGTCGCGGCCTTCGTGCCGACGTCAGCGCTTGCCATCCTGCTGGGAGTGGTGTTGTTGTTTTCGACCTTTGCCCCGACGCACAGGGAAGAGGCAAAGGCGCCCGGTCCCCCGGATCCCGATTCTATGGGCTCCAGACTGCATCTGAACAGCACCTTCCCGGGGCCGGAGGGCCCCATCCATTACGAAGTGCACAGAATCCCCCTGGGCTTCACGATGATGGGCGCTGCCGGAATGCTATCGGGTCTGCTGGGAATCGGCTCGGGCGCAGTGAAGGTACTGGCCATGGACCTCGCGATGGGCCTTCCCTTCAAAGTGTCGACGACGACGAGCAATTTCATGATCGGCGTCACTGCCGCGGCAAGCGCCGGCGTCTATCTGCACCGTGGATACATCGAACCCGGCATCGCCATGCCGGTCACGCTGGGCGTAATCGCCGGTTCACTCGCCGGCGCGAGGCTTCTTGCGACTGCCAGAGCAGCACAACTGCGGCTGCTCTTTCGAACAGTGATTCTCGCACTGGGTGTCGAGATGATTTACAACGGATGGACCGGCCGTATCTGAGGAACAGGGCTCAGCCGGCGCGCATCAGGCATCGCCGAAAAGATTCGCCTGCAGATCCGGGTCCTTCGCCGGCCGGCGCCTGGGTTTCCGCGGCGGCGTAAACATCCGCATCAACGCGAGCATCTGAACGTGATGAGTGTGAATATCCACGAGGGCTGTACACTTTTCGCAGCCGCCCCGGATGGCCCCGCGGCCGTCCATGTAAGGATCGAATCGGGGATGGCGCGGACATTTGCCGCGCCAGCGCACGCTGCCGATCTTGAGCATTCCGTACTATTTTACTGTCGAGGTGGATTTGCCGCCGCGGGCGGAGCCGCCGGAACCCGTGGCGCCGATACCCGGTTGACCACTCCCCTGTAAGCCTCGTCGATCGTCACATTGTGAATATTCAGCGTCATTCCCACGGAACGCTCGAACTGCGCCCGCGCTTTGGCATAGGCATCGAGCGCCGCGACCTCAGTGGATCGCGCCTGCGCCAGATAACTCTGATACTGAATCACGAGGAAGTTTGTTGAGAGCCCGACGTCGAATTTCTCCTGTTCGATTGCGAGAGACTGCTCCTGAAGCCGTGTGGTCTCCCTCGCTGCCTCATAAGCGGAGCGCGTACGCTGGAGGGCGATCAGCGCGTCTTCCACCTCGACCCGAATCTGGTTTTCGAGCTGCTTCAGCCGAACCTGAGTTTGCCGGACCTGCAGTTCATCACGCGCGAGATCGGCCTGTGCAACACGATTCCGGACGGGCAGCGTCAGATTGATACCCACACTGTACGTGGGATACTCACCTTTGAAAATCTGACCGAGCACAGTCCCGTAGTTGCCGCCCACGCCCGGAAATCCCGGGGCCGCCCCGGAGACCGGATTGAACTGCCCCGCAATCCCGGAGCTTTGAATGTTGCCGACGAGATTCACTTCGGGCAGTAATTCATTCCTCGTTCCTTTGAGGCTGATCTCCGAATTCGTTACCTGCAGCTTCGCCGCCTGATACTCCGGGCGATTGGCGAGAGCCTCAGCCACGATTTCCGGCGTCGTTTCCGCCGGCAGCGGATCGAGTGTGAGCGTGTCCGTCGGAATGATGCGGGCGTCGTGCAGCATTGGATCCTCGCCCCAGTTCCTCGCCAGCACGTTCTTGAGAATCAGCTCCTGCTGTCTGACATACCCCTCGGAATTGATCAGGTCCTGCCGGGCCGCAGCCACCTGGGCTTCGGCTCTCGTCGCTTCGATGGGCGCGAGCGTCCCCTGCTCCACTTTGTTCCTGTTGTCTTCCAGAAGGCGCTGCGCCGTCGCGAGAGTTTCCTGCTTTACGCGCAGGTCGGCATTCAGGCTGACCAGATCGTCATAAAGCCGGATCACGCCGGAAATCGTGGCGATGACCTGCTCCTTGAATACATAATCGGAGATCTTTTCGCTGTTCTTCGCAATGTGAATGAACCGGCGGTTAATCTCGCTGCCGAATCCGCGAAGCAGCGGCTGGGTAACCGTGACACCAAGGCTCGATTGCGTATAAGGGTTGAAAAGGTTGCGGACCGCGTTCTGATCCTGGTACTGATTCTGGAACCCGGCCGATATCTGGGTTCCAGGGGAGAAACCCTGCACATAGCCGAAGTTCCCCAGAAACGAGTTTGACGTCAGGTGCGTGGAGTTGCTGGCGAAAATGCCCGCCGTCGGAGTATTGGAATGCTCCCCGAGAATGTCTCCCGTCAACTCGGGATC
>CAZXCO010000624.1:0-2763 GCA_964639095.1 uncultured Solibacteraceae bacterium | reverse complement strand
GGATCGTGCGGCGGATTTCCTCGTCGCGGCCGATGACCGGATCGAGCTTTCCGTCGCGCGCGGCCTGTGTCAGATCGCGCGCGTATTTCTTGAGCGCATCATAGGCATTCTCGGCGGACGCGCTATCGGCTGTCCGGCCCTTGCGAAGGGCGGAGATGGCGGCGGTGATGCTCTGGGCGGTGACACCGCCTTGCACCAGGATTTTCGATGCCTCGCTGTGCTTGTCAGACGTTAGTGCCTGAAGAAGGCGCTCCGCCGTCACGAAGCTGTCGCCGGCCTTCTCGGCGCGATCCTCGGCGGCGGTAAAGAGGCGCGCCGTGTCGGGGGCCATATAGACCTGGCCCGCCCCCGAGCCGGACACCTTCGGCAGCTTTGCCAGCGCCGTTTCTGTGGCCTCCAGGATCGCGCGGGAATTGCCGCCGGACCGGTCAATCAGGCCCGCCGCAAGCCCCTCCGGGTCGTCGAGCAGCACCTTCAGGACATGCAGAGGGGTGAACTGTTGATTGCCGTCCCGCGTAGCGAGCGACTGGGCCGATTGAATGAATCCTCTCGCCCGGTCGGTGTATTTTTCCGCATTCATCGAACTACCTTTCAAACCCGCGATGGTCCATCGGCACCCTTCCCTTCAGCGACGGCTGTGATCGAGCCGGGTTCATGACCCGCCGGCCTTCGGGTGAGCGGAAGTGTCAGATCGGACATGCAAGCCTCCTCAATATTCAGAACCTCGATACTCAGATCGTCGACAGGTCAAGAGGTGTAGCCTCGCCTGCCGTTATTTCGATGTCATGACTTCCGTGCGCGTTTGTCATTGACGCGCTTCTCGAAATCACGACGATCGATCACCATGCGCGCGTGAGTACCCCTGCCGATCTCTTCGGTTTCGTCTTGTGCGGAGACTGCGAACGTCAGCCGTCTGCCCTTGGCTTCAACGAGCTCCGCGCGCGCCGTGACGTGTGCGCCGGCCGGCGTTGCCGACAGGTGGCGGATCTCGACCATGATGCCGAGCGCGGTCTCACCCGGTTCGAGATGACCGCGAATGGCATTCAAGGCGGCGTTTTCCATTGCGAGAATCATGATCGGTGTTGCCAGCACTTGCGGCAGCGTTGAATCCTTCATCTCGCTGGCGAGATGCTCAGGCCGCACGACGAGCTGAAAGCGCCCTTTTGCGCCGATCGGGACGGTCTTCATTCCTACGTCGCCTTCTGGAACAGCTCGTCGACATATTCCCAGTTCACCAGATGCTCGAGAAATGCCTTGATGTAATCGGGACGCCGATTGCGATAGTCGATGTAGTAGGAGTGCTCCCACACATCGCAGCCGAGGATCGGCATGGCGCCATGCACCAGGTGGCTTTCGCCGTTCGCGGTTTTCATCACGGCAATCTTGTCGCCGGCCACTGCAAGCCAGCACCAGCCCGACCCGAATTGTCCGACGCCGGCGGCAACGAAATCGTCGGCCATTTTCTTCACTGAACCGAAGTCGGCCTCGACCTGCCTCTCCAGTCGCCCCGGTATCGGCCCGCCGCCCTTCGGCGTCATCCACTTCCAGAACGCAGTGTGATTGAGATCCTGGCTCGCATTGTTGAAAAGCGGCGTGTTCTTTCCGAAGGAGCCGACCACCACGGCCTCGTTGACGTCGAGCGGAATGCGTCTGCCGTCCTCGTCGCGCACGCCCGGCCCAGCGGCGACCACCTCTCCTTCCTGCGGCTTCTCCTTCGCCGTATCGGGGATGATGATCCCCCCTGCCGTCTTCTCCTCGGCTTCGATTCGGCGGACCAGGATCCGGTCATGCAAAGGACGAAGCGCCATGTCGTATTCCTCCAAGCTCGTTCGGTTTTGAAGACGAAAGCTGCCAAGGCAGGCGGTGCACTCTCTCCGTCGTGATGTCTCGCGCGCGACATCAACTCCTGAGCAACCGATGTGCCAGATTGAACAGCAAAGGAATTCAATAGCTTATGCGGGCGATAGACTGTGCGCATGGACAAGTTGTCAAAGTTCGCTCAGACAAAATGTCCCTTGCTCGCAAGATGCGAAGTGGATCGTGCGCTGGTTTGGACGCCGCATGACGCTCCAGAGGACGAGCTGCCGGAGTGGAAGCGCTGTGGTGCTTGCAACGGGGTAGCGGAGAGCCGCCAGAGTCTGCGTCGCCGGCGCGGGGCCGTGCCACGCCGAGGGCAGCAATTGTGGTCCTGGCGTCAGACGGGGACTACAGGCCCCCGAGCGCATTCACGGCAAACGCCAAGATACCCATGTTGAAAAGGAAAACCTCCATCGAGTGCCCCAGGACGACTTTACGGATGTGCGCGTCGCTGATCGTAACGTCGATGTCTGAAACGTCATGCCGAGCGTCAGGATGAAGTAGAAAAAATCCCAATAGTCCGGAGAATCGGTATTCGGCACGTTGAGTCCGCCGCGATCACCGGTCGCGCCTTTGAGATAAAAGAGATGTGTATAGTGAAGCGCAAAGACGGTATTCGCGAAGAGTCAGGCCAATACGAGGGTGCCTACGATCAGCGACACCCCTTCCGAATGTAGAGTGCTCTTCCTGAACATAAGTGTTCCGGTCGCGAAGAAAATAACGATGGATAGCATGACCGCGATCGCAAGCAAGGCGGTGCGATTGGCATCGTTTCTCTGGGCGGTAGCACGCATCGTATCCGTGTCATCATTCAACAGCGGCAAAGGGAGGAGATTGGTATGTTGAAGGAATTCCGTGACTTCGCGATGAAGGGGAATGTTGTCGATCTCGCAATCGGCGTCATCA
>CAZXCO010000623.1:0-2567 GCA_964639095.1 uncultured Solibacteraceae bacterium | reverse complement strand
CGAGAGCGAAGGAGGCGCGCACCAGTTGAGGCGTTCGCTCGGCCCCGTCGATCTGATCGCGCTGGGCATCGGCGCCATCATCGGCGCCGGTCTGTTCGCCATTACCCCGGTGGCCACTCACGACAACGCGGGCCCGGCGGTGGTTTTCTCGTTTCTGATCGCGGCCGTCGGATGCGCCTTCGCGGGCATGTGCTACAGCGAATTCGCCACCATGATCCCCATTGCGGGCAGCGCGTACACGTATGCCTACGCCACCATGGGCGAGTTCCTCGCGTGGATTATCGGCTGGGACCTTGTGCTCGAATACGCCGTCGGCGCCGCCACCGTTTCCGTAAGCTGGTCGAACTATCTCGTCCGGCTGCTGGCTCATTTCGGGCTGGCCTTTCCCGCGAGCCTGACGGCATCGCCGCTCGAGGGGGGGCTGGTGAACCTGCCCGCGATCTTCATCATCTGCGCGATCTCCGTTGTCCTCATGATCGGCATCTCGGAATCCGCGTGGGTGAACGGGCTGATTGTGGCCTTGAAAGTCGCCATCGTCGTGCTCGTGATCGGGCTGGGCTGGGCCTATATCAACCGCGCCAACTACGTTCCGTTCCTGCCGCCGAACACGGGCGAAATCGGGCACTTCGGATGGAGCGGCGTGATGCGGGCGGCCGGCATGATCTTCTTCGCTTACATCGGCTTCGATGCCGTATCGACGGCGGCGCAGGAAGCGAAGACCCCGCGGCGCGACATGCCCATCGGGATCATCGGCTCTCTGGCCATCTGCACTCTGCTCTATGTGCTCTTCGCTTACGTCATGGCCGGAATCGTCAACTACAAGGACATGACGCCGACCGCCATTTACGACGCCATGAACAAGACGAAATATGCCTGGCTTTCGACGGCGGTCATTATCGGCATCCTCGCGGGCTATACTTCCGTGATCCTCGTGATGCTGCTCGGCCAGAGCCGCGTGTTTTTCTCCATGTCGCGCGACGGCCTGCTGCCGCAGGTCTTTTCGGACATTCATCCGAAATTCCGGACGCCCTGGCGCTCCAATCTGCTGCTGATGCTCTTCGTCAGCCTGTTCTCCGGCTTTCTTCCGATCTCCAGTCTCGGCAACATGACCAGCATCGGGACGCTGCTGGCCTTCGTGATCGTCTGTATCGGGATCATCGTCATGCGCCGCACACAGCCGAGTCTGCCGCGTCCATACAAGACGCCGTTTGTGCCTGTGGTGCCCATACTCGGCGTCCTGGTCTGCCTTGCGATGATGGCCTTTCTGGACTTCATCACCTGGATCCGGCTTGTCGTCTGGCTGCTGATCGGCTTTATGGTGTACTTCGGCTACAGCCGCTCCCACAGCCATCTGATGACAGACCCCGAATCGAATCACGTAAAACTGCGAACCTGAACCGTGCCCAATCCTTTAACCACAACCAGCCTGCCCGGCATTGAACGGGTGGCAAGCGGCAAAGTCCGCGACGTTTACCGCGTTGGCGACGATCTGCTGATCGTTGCGACCGACCGTATTTCGGCCTTCGACTGCATTCTGCCCCAGGGAATTCCGGATAAGGGCCGCATTCTGACGCAGATGTCGCTCTTCTGGTTCGACTTTCTGCGGGACGCCGTGCCCAACCACGTCATCACCGCCGATGCAGGGGCGTACCCGGCGGCGCTCGCTCCCTTCCGCAGCCAGCTCGAAGGGCGTTCCATGCTGGTGCGCCGCTGCCGCATGGAGCCGATCGAGTGCGTCGCCCGCGGCTACATCTCGGGCTCCGGCTGGAAGGACTACCGGAAAACGGGGTCCATCTGCGGCATCTCCCTGCCGGCGGGGCTGCTCGAAAGCGGCAAGCTGCCGGAAGCGATCTTCACCCCGGCCACCAAGGCCGCTTCCGGACACGACGAGAACATCCCGTTCGACGACGCCGTACGCATAGTCGGGCAGGAGACCGCCGCGCTTCTGCGCGATCTCACGCTGCGGGTCTACAACAAGGCGGCCGCATACGCCGAATCGCGCGGCATCATTCTGGCGGATACGAAATTCGAATTCGGCTGGTACTCCACGGGAGGAAATTCCCCGGAACTCCTGCTCGCGGACGAAGTGCTGACCCCCGATTCCTCCCGTTTCTGGCAGCGCGATGAGTACAGGCCCGGCGGACCGCAGAAGTCGTTCGACAAGCAGTTCGTGCGCGACTATCTCGAAACGCTCGACTGGAACAAACAGCCGCCGGCCCCGCCGCTCCCTGCGGATGTGATCGAAAGAACTGCGGCGAAGTATCGCGACGCGTATACTCGTCTGACAGGCCGACACCTGTGAACTGGCTCGACTGTCTTCTGGTTGCCATTCTTCTCTTTTCGGTTGTTGCGGCGGCCCGCAGAGGCTTCTCGCGCGAGGTCATCGGCCTCGCCGCGACCGCGGTGGCGCTCGTGCTGGCGATGTGGTTTTACGGGCTCGCAGGATCGTATCTGACACCCTGGATCCACTCCGAGCGTTCTGCGTACCTGATCGGATTCCTGCTTGTGGTGCTGGCGGTTCTGCTCTGCGGCAGAATAATCGGCTGGTTCGTGCATCTCTTCTTGAG
>CAZXCO010000622.1:0-4639 GCA_964639095.1 uncultured Solibacteraceae bacterium | reverse complement strand
GGAAGGGATTGATGGGATGCACACCCTGAATGCCGAACTCCGCCTGCCATACTACTTCGCGTTGCTGGCCGAAACCTTCGCGCGCGCCGGCCGCGCCGGAGAAGCGCTCGCCAGCCTTTCGAGCGGCTTTGCTTTTGCGAGCCGCAACGGGGAAAACTGGCCGGCGCCGGAGCTGCACCGCGTGCAGGGCGATCTGCTGGCCGCCGAGGGAAAGGCTGTGTCGGCGCGCGCCAGTTACCGCCGCGGTCTTGAGGCGGCGCGGCAGTCCGGTTCGCTGGCGTTCGAGCGAAAATTGTCCTTTCTGGCTCACGGAACGGCTGAAGCCGCCGCCGCAGAACGCGCGTGGAACGCCTGACCGGGCAAAGTGGACTTATCGCGGCGGCCACGGCCGCCGGTCAGTAAAGCCAGTCAGGAGCAACACCATGTCAGCTAACACCATGTCATTGCAGCAGGCCATCAAGGAATTCCGCACGCGCTTCCGCGGCAGCGTGATCGAACCGGAGGACGCGGGGTACGAAGAATCACGAAAAGTCTATAACGGCATGATCGACCGCAGACCGAGGCTCATCGCCCGGTGCGCCGATGCGGCCGACGTGATCACAGCCGTGCGCATGGCGCGTGCGAACGATTTGCAGGTTTCGATCCGCGGCGGCGGCCACAATGCGGCGGGTCTGGGAGTCTGCGATAACGGCATGGTGATCGATCTGGCGCCGATCCGCTACGTGCGCGTCGATCCGGCTTCGCGCACCGTGCTCGCCGGCGCGGGATGTACCTGGAGCGATGTCGATCATGCCACCCACGCTTTCGGCCTTGCTGTGCCTTCGGGCATTATCGCCAGCACTGGCGTCGCCGGTCTGACGCTGGGCGGAGGGATGGGACACCTGAGCCGAAAATACGGGCTGACCATCGATAATCTTCTTTCCGTCGATATGGTGCTGGCCGATGGCAGCTTCGTGGTTGCCAGCGCGGAAGAGAATCCCGACCTCTTCTGGGCCATCCGCGGCGGCGGCGGCAATTTCGGCATCGTAACCTCCTTCCTGTTTCAGGGGCAACCGGTCCACACGGTTTGCGCGGGGCCCATGCTCTGGAATCTGGAAGAAGCGGGCGACATCATGAAGTGGTACCGCGAGTTCATTACGCAGGCGCCCGAAGAGATGAACGGATTTTTCGCGATGATGACGGTGCCGCCCGGTCCGCCGTTCCCGGAAAACCTGCATCTTCGTAAAATGTGCGCGATCGTGTGGTGCTACCAGGGCTCGCTGGAGCAGGCGAACGCAATGCTGGAACCGCTTCGCAGCTATCGCCCGCCGGCATTTGAATTGTTCATGCCGATGCCGTTTCCCATGCTGCAGGGGCTCTTCGACGGAATCTATCCGCCGGGACTGCAATGGTACTGGAAGGCCGATTTCTTCCGCGACTTGAGCGACCAGGCGATCGAAAAGCATATCGAGCACGGGTCTCAGTTGCCGACCTGGCAGTCCACGATGCATCTTTATCCGGTGAACGGGAAAGTAAATCGCGTAAATGAAGGCGATACCGCTTTCAGCTATCGCGACGCCGTCTGGAGCGAGGTGATCGTGGGAGTCGATCCCGATCCGGCAAATCGCGGGAAGATCATCGAATGGGCGCGGAATTATTACGACAGCCTGCACCCGTTCGGAGCCGGTGGAGCCTATTTGAACTTCATGATGGAGGAAGGCGACGAGCGGATTCGCGCCACATTCCGCGGGAATTACAAGAGGCTGGCCGAGGTCAAGGCGAAATACGATCCGGGAAACTTCTTCCGGGTGAATCAGAATATCCGGCCCGCGTCACAGTCGGGCGCGGCTGCAACGTCGTGAGACCGCCCCGCCGCGGCAGGCCCGTTTACCGGACCTGGCGCAGAAGCACCAGAACGAGAATCAGAAGAACCAGCGCCGCGAAAAGCAGGATGACGGAACCGATCGCGTGAAATCGAGAAAGCTGGCCGAATGGACGGCCCCACCGCTGGTTACTGCCGGAGAATTTGGGACTTTCGGGTGTTTCGGGAAATTTCACGCGGATTCGCAAGCATGTTTGGTGCCGACGTGAGGTCACTCGGCAGAGCACGGCTCACCGCGCTAGCGTGCTTGCGGCGTCCACGCCACACGCCGGACGCCGGACCGTCTGGATGGCGTCGGGGATCTGCGTTTCATCCGCGCGCGCCCGCCATCGCAGGGTGAAACTCAGTTCATGATCCGCGGCGGCGCACGCCAGCGCGACGGAATGGATGCGGAAGCCGCCGTCTCCGAGCAGACCCCGGATCTCGACCTCATCCGGCCCGGCAGGCTCCGTCACCACCAGAAGCCGGGCCAGACGATCCTGCCTGACGCGATCCTCCACCATCTGCAGACCGGAGAGAACGATTACCCCAAGGGCCAGCCCCGCCAGTCCCAGGGCGATCTGCCCCCCTCCGAAACAGAGCCCGATGACGGTGACGAACCACATGGCGGCAGCGGTCGTCACACCCACCACGAAGGTTGTCGCGGCGTACGATCGCTCCGGCCCCGATGAATCCCATGCCGGAAAGAATTCCGAGCGGCAGCCGCATAAGATCAAGGACTACGAACGAGTCAGGCCTTTTCCCGGCGATCGGCAGCAGCAGGTTGACCTGAATCATGGCCACGCAGGCAGCAAGCGAAACGAGGAGCGTGGTGCGCAGGCCGGGAGCCCGCCCGTGCCGGCTTCGGTTCAGCCCGATCGCTATACCCGCAAGGACCGAACAGGACAGACGTATGGCAATCTCGGGCCACGTAATCGTTACAGACACCGTTCCTTCGCGACCTCCCTGCTTTGCATTACGGCGTCGGGGCGCGCTTTCGCCGGTGCGCGGACCAGTCCGAATAAACGTGCGTCACCTCGGCCCCGTAAAGAAAGATCTGCGCGGAGTAATAGACCCATACCAGCAGAGCGACCAGGGATCCCGCCGCGCCATATGAAGATCCGATCCCGGCTCCTCCCAGGTAGAGGCCAAGCCCCACCTTGCCCGCGCTGAACAGCACCGCGGTGAGCAGAGAACCGGCAAACACGTTCGACCATGGAATGCAGGCATCCGGCACGAAGCGGTAAATCGCCCCGAAGATAAGAACCGCCGCCACGAACGAAATTCCCAGATTCAAATTCCGCAGCGCGGCGCCCGACAGCGATGGATGGAGGCGGGGGAAGGCGTCGAGAGCCTGGCCCAGAGCGCTCAGCGCCAGACTGGCCATCAGCAGTATGCCGAGACCGCACACCACCGCCATCGAGAAGAGCCGGCTTCGCACGAGAGCCCGGAAGCCGCTCGTGGGGCTCCGTTGGACGTCCCAGATGAAGTTCAACGAGTCGCGCAGCTCCGTGAAAACGCCCGAGGCGCCAATGAGCAGCGTGAGCATGCCGAGCGTTGTGGTGAGAATACCTGCCGCCGGACGGTGCGCGTCTTCCAGAATCGCCCGGATGATTTCCGCGCTTTGGAGACCCATTACGGTGCGCGCCTGCCAGTAGAGATGATCGCGGGTCGCGGCGTCGCCGAAAAAGAGCCCGCATACAGCGACCAGCAGAATCAACAACGGCGCAAGCGAGAGGACTGAATAATACGCGAGCGCGGCGCCCAGGCGTGGGGCGTCATGATCGGACCATTCCGAAGCTGCCCGCCGCAACAGCGCCCACATCCGGCAGGAACGATGCAATCGGAATGCAATTCCGCTCCTGGAAGTTCAGGCGCGCCGGCGGCCGCGCACCAGAATGAATGCGTAAAGCATGGCGAAAAGGGCCGCCGCGCCGGCGGCGAACATCCACGCGTGTGTCTTGAGAAATTCCGCCGAGCCGGTTCCGAGCGCAACCCCCAGCCAGGCCACGCCGAAATAGCGGATGATCCGGGCGATAAGGATGACCGTGACGAACTGGGCCAGAGACGTTCCCATGACGCCCGCGCTGATCACGAAGAGCTTGAGTGGCATCGGAACGATGGGTGTGATGGCGGGAACAAAGACTGTCAGCATCCCGTAGCGGCGGAACCATTCACGAAATCTCGCGCCCTTGCCTTCGGGGGCGGCCTTGTTCATGAATCGCCGGCCGCCACGCTGAGCGGTCATGAAAAGAATGATGTTACCGGCGGTGGAACCTGCAACGGCGAGCCCGGCGGACTGCCATGCCGCCGAGGGCCTCTCGGCGGCTACCAGAATCAGCAGCGCGTCGAAAATTCCGGCAACGGGCACACCCGTGGAATCGAGAATCGACAGCAGCAGGATACCGACCGGTCCCCAGGCGATCAGGGCGGCGGTCAAATGACGAAGCAACTTTCAATGTTACCCCGGCGGATGGCCCGCGACGTGCTTCCCAGCAACACCGTGAGGTTCCCGACCGTCCTGCTGCCGTTATGTATCTGGAGTGCCGGATTCCTGAACTCGGGCGGGGCTCTGGCGCGGTGCGCGTCCCCGACCGAGGAACCAGTCACGGCCCGCGAAAGGCTGGACTGGTTCGCACAAAGCACCGTTGGACCAGCGACTCTGGCCGGGGGTGTGATCAGCGCCGGATTTGGAACCCTCATCAACAAACCGCGCGAGTATGGTCCGCACTGGGACGGATTCGGCGAGCGGTACGGCATGCGTCTGACCGGCGTTGCGACCGGCAACGCCATGGAAGC
>CAZXCO010000621.1:0-5056 GCA_964639095.1 uncultured Solibacteraceae bacterium | reverse complement strand
CTTTCCCCTTAAACGGGGTCTTTGCGCTGACGGCGGCTGTCAGCTTCGCATCCCATGAACCGATCGAACCGTCGAACGCGGTCTTGTGATCGGCCGCGTGATGATCTTCGTGCCGGCGGTTGGCCTGGTACATGGCGGCGTTATTGGGTAATCCCTTCGCATGAAATGTTGTGTCGCCGGCGCTGGAGCAGGCGGTCAATGACGGGAATTTCGCGCCGACCGTGGCTTTTGGAATGGTGATCGTCCACGGTCCCGGGCTCAACACTGTTTCGTCGAAGCTGCCTGTGTTTGTGGGAACCGAACTGACTGTAACCTCGACACCACCGCTGACAGCCGACGAAGCGGCGAGAACCGGTTTGGCGATTGCGGTCCGCCCACCGGCCAACGAGGTCAGAATGGATCCGTTCAAGACCGGCGGGGTGAAACCAACCGGTCCGATTCCGAGGGCGGCGTTGGCGAGGTTGTTCGTCTCATGTACCGTTCCTTTGGCGTCCCACACCGCTTGACGCTGGATCATGCTGCCGGGGGCGGCCGCAACACGGGGCGCTTTTCCTGCGCCGTTGGACAGAGAGCCGGCGTACCTCTGTTGGGCGTACCCCTGTTGCAGGACATGCGTCAGTTCATGAGCAAGCAGGCGCTTCCCTTCGCTGCTGGACGGGTCGTACCGGCCCTGGCCGAAATACACGTGGTTGCGGTGCGTGAAGGCGAGAGCGTTGATGCGGCGGCTGGATTCGGCGGATTCCGCGTCGTGATGGATGCGCACGGCGGAAAATTCGCGCCCGAATGCACTGCTCATCGCTCGCAGGGTTTCCGCGGGCAACGGATCGCCACCCGAAAGATTCAGCGCGAGCGGCTGTGAAGCATCGGACGCGGACGTTGGACCCGCTGTCTTCCGAAACACCGTCTGACTCAGTGTGCCGCCGGCAGCCATGTCATCTTCGGGCTGCCCTTCGACCGTTTGCGCCATTTCCGCCCGCTTGTCTTCTTCTCCGCACTTTGCGCAGGCGCGCTGGATATCGGCCGCCGCGGAACCGATAACGCCCGGAGTGAGCATCTGCATCACCTTATCGGCCGCTTCGTCGGCTTCGCGCTCGTATTGGTCTCCGGGTTCGTTGACGGTCAGCTTCGTCTGCAGAACGGGAGGTCCGGCCAGGATCGGCATGCGGCTGAAGTCATGCGCAACCGCCACTGTCGCGCCCGGCGCGCCGGTCTGTTCGGGAGCCCGGCTCAGCGACGCGTGGTCTGTTGCCGCTGTTGCGGCCCCTTTCGTTGCATGAGTGGAAATCTGCACCATCGGCCTCCTTTGGCGCCCTTCTCAACACCAGGCCGCGCGCGCGGCGACTTTTTCGCAGCGGCGGAAGAACGCCATGTCTTCCCGTTTCATCCGCTCTTCCATCCGGCGTGCCACGCCCGGAGCCGACTTCGAGTCTCCCAGCAGATGCGTAAAACCCGCGCGGCCCGAGTGCGCGGGGTTCATTGCGTCCTCGAGCGACGGGAAAAGATACCGTACCGCGACTCCGCGCCACGGCGAGTCGGGATGAAAGCGATGGTAATCCACGCACGCCGAAAGCAGGAACTGCTCCATCACCATATTCGATTTCTCGCGGCAGCGGGACCAGGCCCCGGCGTATTCGGGCTGAAGAATCAGGCCGGCTGCAAGCATCGAATAGTGGCGGATGAAATCCGTTCGCGATCCGCCCAGGATGCCGCAGTTCTCCTCCCGGATAAAAGCGTCATCGCGCGAGACCGCCCATTGCCACTCGACAGGCAGGTCCGCATGCGCCTCGGAAAACAAATTTTCAATTTCAGAGGAGCGGCGCTGAAAGCGTGAGACGTACTCCGGGCACTGCGCGAAAACAGGAGCTTCCGTCAGTTCCGCGGGCAGAGCCTTCCACAGAAAAACGTCGGTATCGAGATGCACGAAAGGCTGATCCTGCAAACTGTAAGCAATCAGTTTTCCGAGTGCCCACCATGCCGGATCGGCGCCTTCCAGATGGTCGAGTTCGGTCGAGACATCCGAGAACGGCAGGCCCAGGTCGTCGACCAGCAGCTTCTTGCCGGCGCGGTCGGTCACCAGAACCGTATCCGGGTAATGCCGTCGCGCCGCGTGGAACGAGATTCCCCAGGCGAGCAGATGGTGCAGCGGCGTGGGCCAGGTCCGGCCCGTTCGGGCCATGCAGGGCAAGGTCCAGAAGGACCATACGGCTCTCATATGCACCTCACGTGATAATCACGAATCCGGTCACGTTGATCGTTGCGCTCACGGTGCCGGTCAATCCGAGGGAGTTCGTGAGCGAAGCCACAATCTGAAAGGGCGCCGCGTTTGCAACGCCGGTATTTCTCACGCCGACGACGAACGTCGTGGACGACTTCCCGCGCGGCATCGTCACGTTGGGAGGAACCGTAATGGCCGATACCATTCCCGGCGGCGGGATCACCGAAAGCGTCACGACAGTGTCGGCCAGCGCGGCATAATTCACGGTCAGTGTTGCCGTGAGCGACACCGGACCCGGGGCTGTCGGAGTCAACGCCACCGATGCCTGGACGGAAAGACTCACCAGAGCCAGTGTAGGCGCCAGAAAGAACCAGCTCTCGAAATCGCTGGCTTTTGCGCCCGCGCCGGAGTTGAACATGAGATCGGTGCGGGCCGTCACACCGTCGGCGCGAACGCCGGGTTTGCCGAAGACCTGGCCGTCGAGGAATATCTGACCGGATCCGGAACCGGTGTAAACATCTGCGCCCTGAATCCGGATGCGTGCGCGTGTGAACGCGTTGTAGTTCAGGCCCTGCAGCAAGATGGCGTTGATCACGAGCAGCGCTTCGAGCTGTATCCCGGAGATGACTCCTTTTGCATCCCGAAAAGGAAGATTCCACGTGACATCGGTATCTTTCACCGTGATCTGGCCGTCGAGCGGCATCGTGGTTCTGAGCACAATGGGCGCGAGACCCTGGCTGGTGGCCACAGGTTCAACCTTGCTGACAACCGGCGCCTCCAGCGTGAGGCAGAATGTGGAGGAATCGATGCGGCTCGCCGGAGCCTGATCCAGCGTGACCGTCAGGCCTGTTGCGAGCAACTGGTCGAAGGCGACGATATCGTCGTTCGTCCAGTTGATCTTTGTCACATGCAGGGCCGAGGTTGCACCGGCGGGGACCGACGTGAGCGGCGGAAAGAAACGGCGGCAGTCTTCCACATTGAACTGCTGATTCGCATTCCAGTGAATACAGGCGAGGGGCGCGCGAAAGACCTGAATCGAGCGGGGCGCCTGGAATGCCGCCCCATCGGAGCCGCAGGGCGGCCATTCGATCTGCCCCGAAGCAGTGCGGGCCGGGATCAACCAGTAGTCGCCAGCCGTGTAGTTTCCAGCCGTGAACTGCACCTGAATGCCGTTTTCGAGATCGATCCACGAACTGGAAAGCGGAATGCCCTGCTCTCCGGCTGCCGTACCGGACTGATCCCAGCGGCGCAGTTTCGCATGTTTGCCGGGATCGATACCGGTGAGGGGCGGATTCACGGTGAGGCTGAGCTGGCCGGGCGTCACGCTCTGGATCTGGCAGAGCTGCCCCGGCTGATTCGGCGTCGTGCCGAACTGGGAAGAATCGTCGCTGATCTCGACCCACTGGCCGGGTGCGAATCCCAGGTTCGCGTCGCGGCCGAGGCTGTCGAGCTGGATGTGCGTGCCGGATGCGCTGACAATTCCCACGACGACCGACCCGTTTTCGCGCGACCACTTGAATGTTGCGGCGGACTCGGCCCCGCCCTGATGGATCTCGACGCGGTAGAGCTGATTCTCCAGCCCTCGATAGCCGGCGGCGGGGGTCGGCTCGCAGCCGCAGCCGGAACTTTCGCCCGCGGTCCGGGCGCTCATCCGGCCTGAGGCGCGGCGCAGCACAGGCCGGTACATGCTGACGCAGCAACCGATTGCAGGAGCGGGAGTGGGCGATGGTTCAGGAGCCGGCGTGGGCGACGGCGACGTTCCGCCGCCGGGACGCGGACCGATCACCGGCTTCGTGGGAAGATCCGTGACGGGGAGCCTGGCGGTAACGAGCGATGCAACATTCCGGGCAAGCGTCGCTCTGTCCCCGACTGTAGTGAGAACAGGACCGCCCGTCGTCGACTGCCCCGGCGCGGAAGAGGCCGCCACTTCCGACGCGACCACCCGCCACACTGTCTGCAGACGAGCCGTTGTATCGGCTGCGCCGAGCGCCGGTTCGAGAAGGCACGGGTCGTCAAGCGGCGTCACCAGGCGCTGCCAGACTTCGAGAAAGACCTGGATGGCGGAAGCCGTTCCGTTCTGCAGATCCTGCAGCATCTTCGCGTCCGTGGCTGTCGGATCGATCAGGTAAGGCTGCGCGAGATAACCGACCGCCGCCGGATTCTCGCACAGCAGACCCTCGACATAATAGCGGCCGGCGCCGATCTGAATGGAGTTTCCGTTCACGGTGACGGCGAATCCCGCGTCGCCGGACGGTCCTCCGAACGGTCCGACGACATCGATCAACTCCGTGCCCCGAATCTGCTCGTTGATGGCGTTCTGCTCGTTCGCGTCGGAGTCGAGGGCCACGCGCCCCTGCTGCTGGAGTACCTGGGTATAATTTTTCGTCCGATTGAATCGAAGCCGGCTGAAATCGCCTTTCATAAAATCATTTCCCTTCGTTAAATGAGATGAGCGCCGATTCCCGCAAAAATCAGGTCGTTCTCCGGATCGCCGCAGGGGTCGGGCCGGACTCCATAGCCGTAAGCGGCGGGCGGGCGCGGCGGCACCTCGGGGGCGGATGGTTCCAGAAAAATTCCGGCCTCGAGGTTGAACGGCAGAAACTCGGGCGCGCGCAGTTGCACGTTCTTCACCGCTTCGGTTTCCTCGAGAGGCTGATAGACGCCCATTTGCGATCCGTTATCCGCGCCGGTCCAGATCGCCATCGGCACGCCGCCGCTGAGAAGCGCATAGGATGGCCGTCCGTACTGGAGAGTCACGAATTTCGGCGTCAGCGCGTTTTCGGCGCCCGTGTCTTCCGGCAGGCAACGGTAACGGCGGGGCGTGATCGAATCGGACGGGAC
>CAZXCO010000620.1:0-6465 GCA_964639095.1 uncultured Solibacteraceae bacterium | reverse complement strand
CTGGCGTTGCACGAACTCGTCCCAGCGCTCGTCTTCCGTCGGGTCGATTGTGTAGACCATCTGGCGGTCACAATGTCGAGACGGCACGGGCCGGCCGTTATACCTGAGCCTTGGGAAGAAACAGCTCGTCGAAATGCGCCCCGATCGCTCCGGCGCGAGTTGCGGCGGCCTCACGAAACACTGATCGAAGCGAGTCGCCCTCCGCTACCATTGCCTGAAACGATTCGATGAGTGCCGAAGCTGTAAACGTTCCGATCTCGAGGCAGTACCGGTCATGTCCCACCGCGCGCATGAGATGGTCTATCTTCGGAAGATAACTAAGTGCGACCACGGGCGTGGCGAGCAGATGAGAAAAAATGACCCCATGGAAACGGGACGTGACATTGTAATCGAACCTCGACATCTGAAGCAGCAGTCCTTTCAATGTCAGCATCGGATGGACCGACAACTCCGCATTCGGAGATACGGCGGTGATACGCTCCTGAAGATCCTGAATCGCGTCTATATCACCGCTGATGTCACTGCTGAAAATTTCCAGCCGATAGTTGTGGTCAAGGAGCCAGAGCGAGAATTCCGTCAGCTTGTCCAGGTAATCAGAATAGGCGGCGCTGTCCTTTCGAGGCCACCTGCGCGGATCGCAGAAGCCGATGGGGTTCAGCCCTACGGTCGGTTTCGCAGCCGCAGACCCGCAGCCCGCCTCCAGCGTGGCCGATGACTTTTGCGATCGTGCCGAAAAAACGGGGTCTGCGCTGGTGGTTTGCTGATGGTGGCTATCGACGCTGTGAAACAGAACCTGTGCCTCTGCTGCGGTAAGTATCTCTGAACGTGCTGAAGCCAGGTACTCCTTCACCTGAAGGCCATATGCCGGATCCGGACATACGTGCGTTTCCTTCCTGACTCCCAACTGGCGGATCAGTGCCTGTGATTCGGTAGAGCGAAAGGAAATGTAATCCGCCATACGGACAGACCATTTGGCGAAAAATCTGTTGGAGCGCCGGACCAGCAGATCGGCGCCGACACCAACAAAGATGACACGCGTCCCTGCAAGCTTCGCCAGCAGGCAAAACTTGAAAACGTTGTACGGTAACCGGCCATATAGCTCGCACAGTTGTCCCCCTCCCGACATCACCAGCAGGTCCAGAGACTTCACGATGCGATAAGAACGCGCGAGAAAGAGGAGTTCCTGAACGCAGTCGTGAACCGGCTTCGCCACGCGGTAGACGAGCTTCAAACGTTTGAAAAGGGACTTGAGCCCGGATTCCGGAGCGCTTGAGACGGACGCGGATCCCGGACTTTCGCGACCCGGATACGACCAGCCCAGCGGATAACAGACAAGCTTGTGCCTTTGCTCTGTATCGCGGGGATACAAGGAGAAGGCCGTGAGTTCCACATCCGGCACACGGCTCCGGATGTTCTCAATGAAAGATTCCTGGATGGCTGCATCACCCATGTTGCCGAAGCCCATATGGTCGAGAAGGCCGATTCGTTTGAGCGTTTCCATATCACTGTTTTTCACACGAATCTCCGGCGCAATCACGGAAGATATGGATCACTCCCGAACTCGACACTAACTTCGGATAATCTGTCAACCATTGTTATCGTTTTCTGTCCAGCCACTGTAAACAAAAGGCTCATAGATCGAACGCACAGGCCCGTGACGACGTGAGCATGATTACTTTCGGCAGTCTGCATTCACGCAATCGAATTGATTGTAAGGTTGCTTCCGGCGTACTATTATGAGTTTTGAACCCAATCATTCAGGTATCAGTAGCGGCGAATTTTGTGTCATCTGATTCTCAGGGGGAAACGCCGCGTCCGCCGTCCGATCCGGTGTAACACGCCGGCTTAAGGACATCCGGCGCGCCGGTATCTGAGCGCGGCGGCCAGAAAACAAAAAAGCCAAGGAGCCATGGTGAACTTCAGACAACTCGCATTGATGATTTTTTGCTTTTCGATTTGTGCTCCCGCCCAGACATGGTCAGGCATCCTCGCCCCCGCGCGGGCCGTTGACTGGTCAGGCGCTGGTATTACCGGCGGCCTTCCATCGGCGAACTGGACTCAATGCGGCTCGACTATTCCGGCGGGTTCGTCCGCCGCGACAATCAACGCAGCGCTTGCCAGTTGCCCGGCCAACCACTATGTTCAGCTTGCCGCCGGGACATTCCGCCTCAGCAGCGGCATCAACTGGAGTAACAGCAACGTCGCCCTCCGCGGGATGGGAGCCGATCAGACTCTGCTTGTGTTCACGGGCGAGACGTCCTGTAATGGACTGGGCACCTCCGTCGGCATCTGCAGCAACGACGGCACCTATGCCAACGGACCGCCTTCCACGATCTACAACTGGACCGCCGGCTACGCTCAGGGCTCCACTCAGATAACTCTCAGCGGCGCGAGCGGGATCGTGGCGAATCAGACTCTGGTGATGCTCGATCAGGATGACGACGGTTATACAGGCACGCAGGCATCCGGTTCCAGCGTGGACACAGGTAACTTTTTTGTCTGCTCCGACCAATACTCCACCAAACCATCCGGGTGTGGCTCCGAAGGAGGAACGAACGCCTATCGACCTCACCGCGCACAGGTCCAGATGGTCGTCCCCACTGCCGTCTCGGGTAACGTGCTGACGATTCCGGCGCCCGGAATCTACGCTCCCAACTGGCGCAGCGGACAATCTCCTCAGGCCTGGATCGTTCAGCCCATCGTTCGTTCTGGTCTGGAAAATCTTTCGGTTGACGATACGTCCAGCGGATCCAACGGCGTTCTGATCTGGAATGGATATCAGTGCTGGGTCAGCGGCGTCCGCTTCGTGGAAACCGGCAAGTCTGCTGTGTTCCTCTTTCAGACCGCTCATTCCGTCGTTCAAAATAACTACATCTACCAATCCCAGGACTCCGATCCTTACGGAATTCAGCTGGAGATCGGCGCGGACAATCTGGTGCAAAACAACATCATTCAGCAGAACCGGTCCCCGATCGTCCTCAACGGGCCCGATACCGGAAGTGTATTTGCCTATAACTTCACGATTCTCAACCAGTCCGGAAGTAACGGAAACTGGTCGTTCTGGAATCACTCGAGTGGTATCGCCTACGATCTGTGGGAAGGAAACGTGGCTGCCGGTTTCGCCGACGATGACATCCACGGCTCTCACAATATGATCACGCGTTTCCGTAACTATTTCACGGGTCACGAGACGGGAAACACCGGCCAGATCAACCCCACATTCGAAGCGGCCTATAACCGCTACGGCAATCTGATCGGGAATGTCCTCGGAACCAGTAGTTTCGACGACACCTATCAGGAAGTTTCGTTCGATAACTCGACCAGCATCTTTATTCTTGGAGCTGGAAATCCGGGCACCTCGCCGGCCGTACCAAACGATGCCAAGGTCATGTCGAGCGCAATGCGGTGGGGCAACTATGACACGGTGAATGGTTCGGCACGATTTGTAAGCAGTGAGGTTCCGAGCGGCATCAGCCCCTACGGCAACCCGGTGCCCTCAAGCACGACGCTGCCCGCCTCGTTTTTCCTTTCGGCCCGGCCCGGCTGGTGGCCTTCCACAAAAGCATGGCCCGCTATCGGGCCGGACGTGACTGGCGGTAACATTGCCAACCTTGGTGGACACGCCTACACAATCCCCGCGCAGGATTGCTTTCTGAACTCGATGGCAGGTCCGGCGGATGGCAGCGGAGGTGTCCTGAAGTTCAACGCCGACACGTGCTATGGTCAATCCGGCCAGACGGGCCAGATCGTCGCTGCGCCGACCAACGTGACGGTTTCTGTTCATTAGGTGGATTACCATGTCCCAGGCGGAATCGGGTGGGAACGGAAGCTTGAACGCGCCGGCTGCCTCTCAGGCGTAGACGTGCGACCGTTCCTCCCGCAGTGCCTGATCGTAAATTTCTTCGGGCTCATAGACCACTACCTGGCTGCCCTTATCCGAAAAGCCGAACGGGACGCACAAGAGGTTCTTCAGCCGCTGCCGCAGAGCAGCCCGACGTTCGGGTGAGACGAAGAAGAGCAGGAAGCCTCCGCCGCCGGCGCCAAGGAGCTTGCCTCCCAGCGCGCCGGCGCTCAGGCCGGCCTCGTAGATCTCGTCGATCTGCGGATTCGAGATACTCTGAGTGAGTCCTCGCTTCAGCTTCCAGCTCTCATTCAACAAGAGGCCGAATTCGTCGAGGGATGTCCGGGGATTCGCAATAATCGCTTCCGCTTCGTCCACCATCTGGTGCATGGCTTCCAGTTCGGTGCGCCGTTGTGGCGTCAGACGAATCTGCTCCTGAGCGATTTCCGATGCCGTTCGTGAAAAGCCGGTGAAAAACAACGCCAGATGCTGCTCGAGCGCGGCCAGTCTGCCCGAGGGCGCCAGCACACGGTTCACGTCAATCGTACCGTCCTGCCGGAAATCGATTCGATTGAACCCCCCGTAAGCTGCGCTCACCTGATCCTGCGAACCCACAGCCTCGCCGATCACCTGTTGTTCCACAAACAGGGCGTCGGATGCCAGTGCGTGCTTGTCGCGCATCTGGTTTTTAAGCGCGTAGAGGCTCAGCAGAAGCCCGACGGTGAAGGCCGAACTGGTGCCCAGACCTGTACGCGCCGGCAGATCCGCGATGTGATGAATTTCCACACCATCTTCGATTCCGAGGAACTGCAGACAGGCGCGCACGGAAGGATGCTGAATATCCCCGTTATGGCTTACATTCTCGTATCTCGAGTAAGTAATCCGGCTGTGATACTCAAAAAACGGCGGCAGCCAGCGGGAGGTGATGTAACAGGATTTGTCAATCGTTGTCGCCAGTACGGAGCCTCCGTGCTCGCGATACCAGACTGGATAATCTGTTCCGCCACCGAAGAATGAAATCCGAAGAGGCGTGCGTGTCGTTATCATCTTTTCACTCCGTTTATCAGTGAGAAAATCAGGCCTGGGCCACCGGATACCCGGCGGAACCGCCGCGCTCCGGCCGATGCAGGTTCTTTTCGAGCCACAACGCCAGCGACCACCTCACGCCCGGCATGAATACCTGAGCGCGCCTCGCCAGACGCCAGCCAAACATGGCTTCGATCCAGGAATACTTCCATGAGAGCCGGGGAGGCCGGATTTCTCCTCCGAGGTTCCGCGCCATCTGTTCGGCTTTGGAGAAAATGTCCATCCTCACGGGATAGAAGAATGTCATCCAGTCCTGGAGATATCGGACGCAGGCGGCGTTGACTCGCGGGCTCTTCTCCAGGGACTGCAGATAGCCGATGTGGAGCATCATCGACAGCCACTGAGCTTCGAGTTTTCTGTCGGAATGGCCAATGTAGCTCAGGCTGGTGGCGCCGGATGAGCGGTAGTAAACCCGGGCCCCCGGCACAAACAGAGTCCGCTCGCTGGCAAGCAGCACGCGGCAAAAGTATTCGCCATCATCGTCCCCCAGCAGTCGCGTGTCCCATCCCCCGGCCGCCTCGGTCAGTTGCCGGCTGACCAGCCACGTGGCCGTCTGCATGTAAAGGTTGTTTCCCATCTTGAGCAGGAGCCACTCCACGGGGCTCAGGTCGCGCCACAGCGCGCTCGGCACGAATCTCGCCCTGTCATGTCGATGGAGAAACTTCCCCCACTCGGAAGACAGCAGTGCCCGCGGGCCGGCTCCTTTGCTGACTTCGCTCATCTGCCGGGCAATTTTGTCCGGCGCCAGAATGTCATCGGCATCCAGCCACTGAATGTAGTCTCCCTGAGAGACGGAGAACGCTTTGTTCCGCGCGGCCGCGGCTCCCTGATTTTTTTGCGTGACGACGCGGACGCCGTCAGACTCAAACTGCCGGAGTACGGCATTCGTCTGATCCCGGGAGCCATCGTCAACGACAATGATCTCCTTGCGGTCCCACGTCTGGGCGATGGCTGAGCGGAGGGTGTCCCCGATCCATTCCTGTGCGTTGTATGCCGGGATGAGAATCGATACCAGAGGTTTCACGTTAAGCTCCCGATAAGCAGTTCGTTATAAACGTCGCGAGTCACTTTACCCACGGCGCCCCAGGAGTGGTGGGTATGAGCGTAGTGCCGAATAACCCCGCGCCGCTGCTCTAGATTTCGGAACAGGTCGCTTTCGAAATATTCCTGAATCGCACGCGCCAGATCCTGCGGATCGCGCGGCCGGCAGACGAGTCCCGCCTCCGCGCGCGATATGTCGGCCTTGAAGGAACCGACATCCGTTGCGATCACCGGCAGGCCGAACGTCAGGCCCAGAAAGAGAACTCCGCTCTGAAAGATCTCCAGATAGGGAAGCACCAGAGCATCGGCGGCCTTGAAGTACAATTCGACGTCTTCGTCAGGAATGAACTGGATTCGTTGAATGATGCGTCCTGCCGCCACATCGTCGTCGATCCGGCTCCGGATTTCCTCCAGATAGTCTTCAGACCCTTTCTTCGGCTCGCCCGCGATAACCAGCCGGCAATCCATCCCCTGAGCCGTTACCTGTTGAAAGGCTG
>CAZXCO010000619.1:0-2450 GCA_964639095.1 uncultured Solibacteraceae bacterium | reverse complement strand
GAGGTGAACGATGCGGGTGATATGGAAAGCGCTGATCGCGGGTGCGTTTGTCATTACGGCAGGCGCAATCTCGCAAACGAGCTCTCGCGGCGGCCCCGTGTTCACGAAAAACGGAGACCTGATTCTGCCGACGGGTTTTCGGGCGTGGGTGTTTATGGGGGGGCCCATTACGCCGAACAGTCTGAATGGTGGTGAAGCCCCGTTTCCGGAGTTCCACGACGTCTACATCGAGCAGGAGAAGTTTTCGTATTACCAGAAGCATGGCTACTTTCCCGAGGGAACCGTACTTGTCAAGGAGCTTGCACTTACTCAAAAGGGAAAATATCCGGATGGTTCAGTCGAGTCGGCCTCTGGCCGAGGATATTTACCAAGCGACCTTCATGGAATCGACGTGATGGTGAAAGACAGCAGACGTTTCGCGAACACGAACAAGTGGGGCTTCTTTACCTTTGGACATCACGCACCACCATACAGTCCGACTGCCAAGGTGATGCCCACTGCAGAATGCGCAGCTTGCCACATTGCCGGCGTTGCCAAAACGGACATGGTTTGGGTGCAGTACTACCCCCTGCTGCGAGCGAAACTGCAGTGAATATACATATACGGGGAATGCCAGGAATTCGGCGGCCGCTTGGCCGCCGCCTCCTAAGGGAGAAATGTATGAATGCAGCGCACAAATATGACGTCATCATTCCGGGCAGCGGCACCGGCGGGAAGTCGATGGCACAGACCATGGCCCAGGAACGGATGCGGACCGCTGTCGTCGACAGGAGATATATCGGTGGCTCGTGTTTGAATATCGCCCGCCCGCTGAGCAACAATGTTATTCACACCGCGAAAGTCGCCTCGGCGATACCAGGAGTTCGGGATACAGACCGGACTGACAGCGGTCAATATGTCAGGAGTTTACGCACGCAAGCGCAAAGATGGTCGACGAAATTGTCCAAGATGAGCGGATTCGCGGTGATGGCCGATTCATCGGCCCGCACACGCTTCAGGTAGCGTTGCGCGATCGTCGTGAATGGACAATCAGTGCCGATCGCGTCTTCGTCAACGTTGGAGCTCGTGCGACTATCCTGCCACACCGGGGCTGCGTGAGGCCAAGCCGATAACCGATTTGGAGGTTCTCGACCTGGATCGCCTACAGATCACCTCGTCGTTTGGGGCGGTGGCCACTTTGGGTTGGAGTTACGCCGGAACAGGAACACGCTGCACAGAGCCACCTCTCGCGCGGATAGGCTTCATGAATCTCAAACTCAACCCCTGCACATCGCTTATCGCCTTGCTTCATTTGCCTATGGAAGGTGTCTGTCGTCCGTGGACGCTTTCTGAAAAACGTGGGCTCATGAAAGCCATCATTGATGCGCAGAGCGATTGCATTCCTGGATTCACGGCCTTCGGGACCTGAAGCTGGGGAAGTCATGGGCACGGTTAACGTCACGATGCTGGCGGAGCAATCCTACACCATCCTCAGAGACCGCATTCGCTCCCCCAACGATGACCGAAGGCCTCACGCCTCTCTTCGGTCCCTCAAAAGACTTCTGGCAGGGCTACGCCACGCAGATCGTCCTGTCGTCTGACGATTCCCATTTCGTGAAGGCGACCCCGGCGGGGGCAGCAACGGGTGCCGCTCTGAGGAAGGCGAGAGGCTCTCTGGGGCGCCGGAGTCGGCATAGTGCTGGCCGCGATCGCCTCCAGGCAAAGCCGGCTATCTTGCCCATACGCCGGCCCCAATGCTTCTACTTTTGCGGCGTGCACCTGACCGAGCCGCACAGCGTTGCCCTGTGCGCAATAGCCGTCTGCTGTTTCCGCGACAGTAATCGAACCGCAAGAACCGGACCCTCCGCGGCGGCCGGATTCCCGATCTCGTTCCTCCTCTCCCGTCGGTGCTGGTCAGTTTTTCACGCGCAGCATGGCTGTGCGCGCCGTCCGGTCAACGGGCGGCCCGCTCCGAGTTCCCCTGTTGCCCATTTTCTTGCAGTGACCGTCCGGCCTTTCCGCCCCGCCTCTTCCGCGTACTGAGCAACCGAAAGGACACGACGATGAGCGATTTCGAATCGACCTGCGCGCGGCATGGCGAGCGGCGTCGGCGCGCGAACGAGCTAAACAAGGCGGTCCTGTTCGAGGCCCCGAACAGCGGCGGATTACCGGCGTCTGCGCTGAATTTGCCGTTCGGAGGCAAGACTGCCATCCCTGAACATTTTTAGTCGGAAGGACTGCGACTGCATGTCTGATAGTGATCGTTTGCCCATCCGACGAGAGTTGGACCGGGCATTCGGGCCAGGGTGCTCGAATCGCTCTGAGCCATTGGTCGGCAGCCACCTTCGAGTGCACGACGGCAGTGTGCTCGGCTCACACCAGCGCATCCGGAGCCGATTTGCCGAACTCTCACGCCAGGCACTGAGCCGGGGCTGACCTGCTCTACTTTTCTGATCCGAACTGAACTTGGG
>CAZXCO010000618.1:0-8310 GCA_964639095.1 uncultured Solibacteraceae bacterium | reverse complement strand
GCGCTGAAGCAGGTGCACGGCCTGCCGCCGTATTGGGGCAAGCTGCTGGAGGCGGCGGCGTATCTCTACGACACCGGGCACTTCGTGAGCGATACGGGGCACCATAAGCATTCGGCGTACCTGGTTCGGAATTCGGACCTGCCGGGGTTTACCCTGAACGAACGCGAGCTGATCGCCAATCTGTGCCGCTATCATCGCAAGGCGCTTCCCACCCCCGAGCATTCCAATCTGCAGACGCTCGACGCCGAAGAACGTCGCGCTGTGGCTTACCTGATTCCACTGCTCCGAATGGCCGACAGTCTGGACCGCAGCCGCGGGCAGCGGGTCCGGTCGGTCGCCGTCAAGGAGCGCGAGAACGAATTCCTCCTCCAGTTGAATGCCGCGCCCGGCGCCGATATCGATCTCGAAATCTGGGCGGCGGAACGGCTGACGGAGATTTTCCGTCAGGTCTACAACAAACCAGCCGCAATCGTGAGAATATGATCCCTCCGACAGAGATTCAGGCCCCGAATTTTGTCGATCTGCCCTGGCTCGATCATGGGTTCGGACTGCGTGATTCCGCGCACCCACCCGATATCGTCACGCTAAAACAGATACACTCCGGCATCGTTCTGGATGCTGCGGAGACCCGGCCCGGACAGGAAGGCGACGCCATCCTGTCAATCGCCACAGGTATTCGCATCGGGGTCAAAACAGCCGATTGCGTGCCGATTCTGCTTGTCGATGCCGAAACCCGCGCCGTTGCGGCAATTCATGCAGGCTGGCGCGGCACGGCGGCAAATATTGTCCAGGCAGCGATAAGCGAGATGAGCACGCGATGGAAAACGGCCCCCGAAAACCTGCGGGCCGCAATCGGCCCGTCCATTGGGGTCTGTTGCTACGAGGTGGGTCCCGAAGTGGCGCGCCAGTTTGGGACGTGGATGCCCAAAATGCAACGTATCGAAGGTTCGACACGGCTTGACTTACCCGCGATCAACGAAAAACAGTTGCGTGACGCAGGTGTCGCCGACATCTGGACATCACGGGAGTGCACATTCTGCGGGGCCGAGAGGTTCTTTTCATTTCGCCGCGAGCGTGAGCAGGCTGGCCGCATGCTCTCCTTTATCGGGCTGCGCTGAAAACACATCGGGCGGACCTCAGAGGGTCCGCCCGGAAAATCGTCAGACGTTTGGATGTGATTGCGAAACTTTACGCAGCGCTCGCGAACAAGTCGGCGGAATCCTCCACTTCGATCTCGTGGCGATCGGCCTGTTCCTGACATTTGATGCAGAAAGCCGCCCACGGCACCGCGTTCATGCGCTTCGGCGAGATGTCCTCCTCACAATGCAGGCAGACGCCATAGGAGCCGTCCGCAATCCGGGCCAGTGCGCGCCGAATCTGCCGCAGCATGTTCGAATCTCTGTCCAGATTGCGAATCGCCAGTTCGCGTTCGCCCGCCAGTTGCACCTCGTCCAGCGCGTCAGGCGCCTTCTCGATGGCAATTTCGTCCCGGTTACGAAGAGATCCGCTGAGTTCTCTCTGCTTCGCCTCCAGGATGGTTTTGAATTTCTCCAGTTCAGCCTTCGTCATTTCTCTTTCCTCGTCTTCCAAACGTCTGTGTCGTCTTTCTTCGTTCTCTTTGTCTCTGTGGTACAGACGAAAATTCAGCACCAAAGTTTCAAATAAACTTTTGAGACCATTCCCGAACCTGGCTCGACGCACATCTCCCGATGTCTTTCTCTCGATGCCGGCCGTTCATTGATTTCGAGCTTCACGCTTCACACCCTGAAGCAACTGCCATGCCAAAGGGAACGGAAGCCCTCCAGGTTCTGTTTAGACTACCTCACCCAGGCGTCCGCGTCCATTCCCCAAAGATTAATTTCCCCGCGTTAAGCTCTTGCAGCGCCTCGCTGTTATCCGAACTTACTACTGCGCGAACTCAACCGTCCCGAAAACCAGCCCCAGGTCGCGGCCTCCGGCGTCGCGAATACTCCGATCGACCGAAATCGCGATCTCGACGCGATCCCGCCCCACAAGTGTCGGCGGCACGTCAAAAACGCGCCGGAAGCTGTTTTCCGGGCTGCCGATCCCGGCAACCCCCAGCGGAATTCCATCCGCTGAGACTGAAAGATGCAGCACCCCCGCTTTCAGTTGCGCGTCTGGACAATATCCTTGAAGTACCAGCCTGTCCTTCGACGATTCCGGACCGCCGATCCGAACTGTAGCCCGCCGTGGCATCCAGCGGAAGCGGGACGATTCGACAGGAAACCATTCGGGACCCAGCAGGTAGGCATACAGGGGATTGCCAACCTCGACTCGACGCGGCAACCGGTCAAGCCTTTGGTTTGCATGGGAACTACCGGAAATCCGTCGTTCCCAGACCTCCGTCGAATTACGGAGGTGATCGCCGTTTTCGGAGTATACCACAACCTGACGGTGGAGGATGCCATTTTTTAATGTTTCCGAATCCAGCACGATTCGCGAAAGAATCCCCGAATCATCCTCTGAAAGGAGCCTATCTCTTTCATTCGGAGTGAGATAGACGTCATCAATCCCGAGCGGGTAGAACGGAGACTGAGAGATGGCATCTTCAAACAGGGCGGGTGTGATCCCGTCCAGAACAATGGCCTTCCCCGGATTGCCTTTAAAGGCGCCCCGCACTCCCGCGACGAGCGCCTCAACCGACCGGGACCGGCCAAGCCACCACCGGCAAGCCGCTCCGCTTACCGGAATCATCACCGCCAGGTAGGCGGTGAGCAGCGCGGCTGCGGCAACGCGCCAGGCCCAGGCTGCGCGGAACGCCTCGGAAACGCCATACGCCCCGAGCATGGCCAGTCCCATCAGCGGTATGGACACGTAGTAGTCGGTGCGGTGGCCCGGCAGAGGAAGCATGGGCGAGAGGGCGATGAGAAACCAGGACAGAAAGAACAGCGGCGTCGAGCGCCCACGGGCGATCCGGCGCAGAGGAAAGAACACCAGTGCGATCGTCAGAAGCCAGAAGACGGCTTCTCCCCGGCGCGCCGAGTGGCCCATGGCCGTCCAGTTCTCGGGCAGCAGGGACCATCTCCAGTAGACAGCCAGCGTCCGGAATACGCGGCCATCCAGGTGAATCGCGTAGGGACCCGATTCCGGAAATGCGGCCACCGCGCGGTGTACCAGAAAATAGACGACGGAGATGCAAACGAGCGGCGCCAGGCTCCACAGGACGCGCCTGCGCCTCGGCGCCGGAACGCCCGCCTCCGGTGACGCGAACAGCACCCAGGCGGCTGCAAGAGCGGGATACACGACATTCACCTCCAGCGCGCCGAAACCCAGGCTGAAAATCACCAGCTGCCACCACCAGAACGCTCTTCGTCCTGTCTCGGCATAACGAATCAGACACACCATCGCGGCGAGAAGGAAGAACGCGCAAAGAGCCTCATTGTAGGCGGAACTCCACACCATTACGGTCACGAGCGCCGCATTGGCGGCCCAAAAGATGGGCGCGAGAAGGCCCGCGGCGGCTGAACCGGTAGTCCGCCGCGTGATCCATGCCAGCAGGACCGAGTCGGCCGCCAGCGTGAGCAGCACCCAGATATGGAACGCCAGGCTGTTCAGCCCGAAAACACTCTCGAACAGCAGAAAAAAACCTCGATCGCTCCAGGGGCGGATGGTGCCCTGCGCGGCGGGCTCAAACAGGGCCGCCAGTACGTCATGGACGTCGTGGACGCCGCGCAGCAGCCCGAGCCACGCGAAGTCATCCGCCATGAACCAGCACTTCAGACCATACCGGTCGAACCACAGAAGCAGCAGGACGGGCGTGAGAAACCAGAGCGCCGGACGGACGCGCGCGAACAAACCTTTGGCGGGGGAAGATTCCATCAACGAAAACCCAACTATAGAACGCAGGAGCGGCAGGAATGTCTCGTCCAACTCAAACTTACTGCAGCAGATGAAGTTCGGGTTGCGTGGCCGCAAAACTGCTGGACGGAACGGCGGAGAGAACGATGAGCATCGCACGAATTCTTCTGATCGATGACAGCACCGCCGACGTCAATCTGTTGCGGCTGGCTTTGGATGCACAGAACGAGAAGTACGAACTGGTTGTTCTTCGCACGGGACAGGATGCACTCCGTTTCATTCAGGACCAGACGAACGAAGGAAAACAGCCCGACCCGTGCGTGATCCTCCTGGATCTGCACTTTCCGGGTTTCGATGGTCTGTCCATCCTGGAGGCGATCCGGAAATCGCCCGAACTGACGCATGTTCATGTTGTGGTCTTAAGCGGGCTGGCGAGTCCCACGGAGCAGAAACAGATCGCCGCACTGGGAGCGCTCTACGTGCAGAAGCCGTTTCAGTTGACGGAATTTCTCGAACTCGGCGCGACCATCATGGCCATCTGCAAAGGCGCCTCGGCGCTGGCCCAGACTGTGTGAGCGCCGCGGCCGGGCGCCTTTCAGCTCGCCCGCTTCTGGTGCATCAGCAGATCGACTGCGTGCTCCATCGATCCTGCCAGCGTAATCTCGCCCGAATTGACGAAGAAGATCTGATCGACATTATCGATCGTGTTCAGCCGGTGGGCGATGATCACCCGGGTGGTAGTTTCCGGCAGCCTGTCCAGAATCTCCTGCAGGAGTTCTTCGGTCACCGTGTCGATATTGGCGGTCGCTTCGTCGAGGATCAGCAGCTCCGGTTTCCGGAGCGCCGCACGCATGAATGCAATGATCTGTTTTTGTCCCAGGCTGATGCTGTTCCCGCTCGTGGTCACTACCGTGTCCAGTCCCTCCGGGAAACGCGCCACGAGCGTGGAGAGACCTGCCTCGCCGAGGACTTCAGCCAGTTGCGGACTCGTGTAATCTTTGCAGGCCTCATTGCCGTAAACAATGTTGTCGCGTACCGTGCCGCTGAAAAGGAAGGGATCCTGAAGGATAAAGCCGACCTTTTCCGCCCGCTCTTCCGGCGTATAGGACCGGATGTCGCGGCCCGCGAGCCGCACTGAGCCCTGGGTGGGATCGTAGAGGCGCGCCATCAGATTGGCCGTGGTGGTCTTGCCGCCGCCTGTCGGGCCCACAAGCGCGTACGACTTGCCCCGTTCCATCTCGAAGCTCACGTCGCGCAGCACCTCCTTGCCGTCGGGATACTGAAACCACACCTGACGGAAAGAAAGGAACGAAGCGGAACGGACCTCGTCCGCCGGGGCAGCGATGACCGGCAGATTCGACTCCAGCCCGAGGATTTCCGAAATCCGGTCCAGCCCCGCTGTGGCGAGCTGAAAAGAAGACCAGACGGTTGCGAGCTGCCGCATCGGGCTGTAGAAGTTGTTGACGTAGAGCAGAAAGCCGATCAGCAGTCCGACCGTGATTTCGTGCGACTGAATCAGGTGGATCCCGTAGACCACCACCAGCAACTGCGCCATGTGCGATGCGAGGCCGTAGAGCGGCATGAAGATGTTGTTGGCGAAACCCGCGTTGGTGGAGGCGGAAAAATTCTTCTGATTGGCTGAGTTGAACTTCGAGCGGAAATAATCGACGCGGTTGAACGCCACGATCACCTTGAAATTATTCAGGCTCTCCTGCACCTCCGAGCTCATGCCGCCCAGCGCCTGCAGGCTCGCGAGATTCCGGCTCTTGATCCAGGCGGAAGTCGCGCGCGTCGTCAGCAGCACGCAAAGCGCCGGCGCCAGCGCAGCGAACCCGAGCTTGAGGTTCAGACTGAGAACGAAGATTCCCGCGCCTGTGATCAGGAACACGCTGCCCACGAACTGCATGAGCGACTGCGCAACAAACTGATTGAGCTTGTCGGTGTCGTTATTCAATCGCGAGATCAGGTCGCCGGCCTTGTTCTCGTTGAAGAAGGCGACGGGAAGCTCCTGCAGTTTCAGGAAGAGCGCGTTGCGCAGATGAAACAGGACTCTCCGCCCGACGGCGCCGATGGTCCTGACCTGCGTGTAGCTCGCGATCGCCTGCGTGAGATAGATCGTCAGCACGATCAGGGCAGCGATCATCAGGCCATGGGCATTCTTCTGCCGGATATCCGTGTCGATGGCACGGACGATCACGATGGGCGCGACGAGCGTGCACATCGAGCTCAGCACAATGGCGAAGACGGCGAAGAAGAAGGGGCGCTTCTCCGTAGCGAACAACGGAATCAGCTTCCGGCCCGTCTCCCGGAGCGACCTCTTCTGCGGGCGTGCCGCGGCGCTAAGCGTGTACTTCATAGTGGCTGGTGCTGCGCTGGGAATTGTAGAGCTGGACATACTCCGGCGATGTCTCCATCAGCTCCGCATGGGTTCCGATGGCCAGAAGCTCTCCTTCCATCAGAAGCACGATCTGGTCGTAATCGACAACCGAAGCGATCTTCTGGGTAACCGAGATCAGCGTGATGCCGGGATAATTTTTGTGGACGTTCTCGAGAATGGCCCGCTCCGTGGTGGCATCCACACGTGCCGTGAAATCGTCGAGGAGCAGCACGCGCGGGTTGAGCGCCAGAGCGCGCGCGAGCATGACGCGCTGCTTTTGTCCGCCGGAAAGGCTCGTGCCCCGCTCGGACACAACGGTTTCGAGGCCCTGGGGCAGAGCGGCGATGAAGTCGCCGAGTTCGGCCGCGGCGATGGCTTTGCCGATATCGTGCCCGGCGGCCGCACCGAAGGCAATGTTCTCGCGAAGCGTGAGATTGAAAATCACGCTGTCCTGAAAAACAAAGCCGACGCGGCGGTGCAAGGATTCCTTGTCGAAATCGTCGATCGCCCGGCCATCATAGGACACGGTCCCGGAGGAGGGCTTCAGAAGACCGATCAACAGGTAAAGCAACTGCGTCTTGCCGGCCGCGGTCGGTCCGATAATGGCGGTCCGGGTTCCGGCCTTGATCTGAAGCGAGACGTCCTTCAGAACCTTCTTCTCGCCGTATGCGAGAGAAACATTTCCGAGGCCGACGTCGCCGCGAATGTCCTCGACCACCACGCCGGCCTTCACCGGCTCCGGGGCGTTGAGGACCGATCCAATCCGCATGTAGGAAGCGGAAGCCTGCGCGATCACGTTGCTCATGAAGCCGATGAGAATGATGGGAAAAATCAGGATCGCGAGATACGAGTTGAACGCCGTGAAGTCGCCCAGCGTCATGCCGCCGGCCATCACGAAATGCCCGCCCAGCCAGAGGATGACGACTGTGGCCAGGTTGACGGAAAGCGTGATCGCGGGAATCAGCGTTGCGAACAGATAAAGGATCGTCAGCCCGAGATCGCGCGCTTCGGCATTGGCCCGTTCGAACTTCGTATATTCGAGGCCCTGAGTGTTCAGAAGCCGGATGAGCGGTGCCCCCAGAATGCTTTCGTTGATCACCCGATTCAGCCAGTCGATCGCCTCCTGCGACTTTCGGAACAGGCTTCGCACTTTACGCAGCACGAGCTGGAACGTGATTCCGATGAACGGCACCACGCCCAGCACCCCGAGACCCAGCCGCCAGTTGATGGAGAGCAGAAGGATGCTGGCGCCCACAATGAGAAACACCGAAGCAATGATCGATGCGATGGCCTGCGACACAAACACCTTGACGCCGTCCACGTCGGATGTGAGATTGGTCAGCAGTTTGGCGGGCGTAATCTGCTCCACCCATCCGAACGACTGCACTGAGATCTTCGCCGCGACACGCGTGCGCAGGTCGCGCGCGACGCGCTCCGCCGTCCAGGTCTGAACGACACTCTGGGCGTAGGTGAACAGAAAAACGAAAAGCGCCACCAGCGCGAATTGCAGAACGGTCGTGTCCAGGACGAATTGTCCCTGGGAAAATGCGTCGATGGCGTGCGAGATGAGCTTCGGCACCACCAGGTTCAGGCTGTTGCCCAGAAGCGTGAACGTCACCAGCGCGGTGACCAGGCCCCGGTACGGCTTGAGCAGGCGCAAAAGGCCGGCAGAGGGCGGCTTGCGCGGCGGTGCAGGTACTTTGTCGCTCATGAAAAATAGCGCCCGTTACGAAAGGCGCAGGCTACCATCCTGAACCACAGGCAGCCGATTTGCAAACGGGCTCAGACGATCAAACAGAAGATTAAAACGGATGTTTAACTTTGTCAAGGCTGCGCGAGCCGGTCTCGTCCGGGCCGGACCGGCGTCCCTCAGGGCCGGATTCGGATGACCGCGAGTTCGTCAGGCGCGAGCGTGACCGGATCGGTCAGATTGTGTTCTTTCGGCGGATCGAGGCGGGAAGCGGCCACCAGCTGCGCAATCTGCGCGGAGTCGGGCGATTCGGGCTTGCCCATACGGTTCCAGGCTTCCAGCGCCGAGCCGTGCGACGGGTCCACAAACTGCATCCGGTATTTCCCTTTGCGGCCATTTTTCAGGCGCAGGTGAACGGTTTTCG
>CAZXCO010000617.1:0-2758 GCA_964639095.1 uncultured Solibacteraceae bacterium | reverse complement strand
AGAGGACGGGGTGCGGATGCAGCAGATACTTGCTCAGCCTGTCCGAGATCGCCTTCTCGCCTTGCTCGAGAGTGAGCCCCGACATTTGAATTCTTCCGACCAGAGGCAGATTCACGAAACCCAGATCGTCGAGCCGTGCCGTCTTGCCGTCCAGTTCTTCGGCGTTCTCCTGAAGAACCTTGATCTCGTCGCCCGGTCCCAGACGATAAAGCGTCCGGTCGCCGCGGGGGATCAACTCCCGCGCCGGAGCCGCAGGATCCTGGACCTCAGCCGCAACAACCGGCGTGACGCTCCAGACCGCTAAAACGGCCAGCAGAGAAATACCAGTGCATCGAAGGATCATAGTTACTCCTGAAAAACTTGTCGCGAATTCAGAACGGCCGCGGGGGACCGGCAGCGAAATTGCCGGCGATGGCCGCCTTTTGGGCAGGCTCCGCACTTTCCAGCCAGTCGCGGTCGACCTCGGCGACCACGGAACGCTGCAGGAGGGAAATGGAGACGACGAGCCGCGGCCCGCCCTCGTCGCGCAGAACGATTCCCTCCACGTCCGTGAGCGGGCCCTGGCGGATTTTCACTCTTCGGCCCCACTCGAGAAGCGGATAAGGCATCAGCGTGCGCGCCTCGCGCACGACAGTCTGCAGGGCGAAAATTTCGGATGTGTCCACGACTTCCGGCACGTTTCCGCGGCAGAGGATGTGGACGACGCCCGGACAGGCTACGACGGGAAGCGTGAACCGCCCGTCAAAACTCGCAAAGACATATCCGGGAAACAGAGGGATTTCGATTGCGCGGCCGGTTTTATTCTTCTTCAGTCTCTTCTGCAGTGGCAGGAAAACTTCGATTTCCTTGCATGAAAGGCTTCTGGTTACCTGACGTTCGGCGTTCGCTCTTACTCGTACAACGTGCCACTGCTTGCCAGTTTCGTTCGCATTGGCCGTTTGATTCATAGTGAGAGACACTCCTGGGAATTCCGGCCGTCCCGCAGGGAGGCCATCGTTCGCATGTGAACCTTCGGGCTACCTGTTTTGGATTCGACGTGGAGAAACGAGCAGACTCCGTCCCCGTCTACGGAGTAACAACCTCTTTCCGAGTGCTTTGTATCACTCAGCGAGATCCCTTCGTAAAGCACTATCTTGGGCTGCGGATAGGTCATTGTCAAACTTAAGAGGGGTATATAAGTACGAATGGACAGGCCCGGTCCGGGCTGTCTTTGCAGTCTCAACAGCATCCGCGCGGCAATCATACAGTACGGTGAAGCGATCGATTTCAGGCCTGTGAAAGAAAGTCAACGAGAGCGTTTCGGATCTGAATTTTGGCCATGCTCCGCCCTGTTGGCCGGGTTTTACCCTGGTGGAAGATACCGCCAACCTGACTTTTGCCGGAGGTCGAGCTGAACGACTCTGCTCAACCTTACAGGGCCGGGAATCTGCATCCGAAGATCCAGTGTGATTTCACGCAGATCAGTCTGGCGGAAATCATAATCACGGCTGTTATAAATCTAACGTCAGGCTATGAGTAATAATAGATCGGGCGTCCGGGTGTGGGGACAGATACGGCGGGCAGGCGATTCAACCAGCTTTCCTGGTTGGAACGATAACGTGGCCTGACACGCATTCGTGACCGGTTTCTTCCCGCGCGGGCGCCGGCGCGGGCGAAGATCTTACGAAATAACATAGAATCTTCCGACTTAGTAACCGGAAACCGGAATAATTTACTTGGTACTTCGGATCCATGAATTATTTCCCGGAATAACCACAGGAATTCCGCAGTGCCGAACTTGAGAGCTAAGTAAAGAAGATTAATGTTACTCGGGTGAAAACATCGGAGGAAGCGGAGACATCATGCGCGCAAATATCGGAATTTCTGGAGGCGCGGGTCGGAATCGAACCGACGAATAAGAGTTTTGCAGACTCTGGCCTTACCACTTGGCTACCGCGCCCTGAGGAACCGATCGTTTTGACGTACGCATTGAAACCGCGGGACTTCTCCTCGGAACATAACGCGCCTGCCGGGTCGAAGTCAATCCGGCCGGAACCGAATGAACCACTGGCAGAAGCACGTACGAGTACCGTCCATATTCATGGTACACGGTCTGTGTCGCCGGACGCATTTGCCTGGCGTCGGCCACCGGCGTGCCGGTATTCGGATTACGATCGAACCGCGGAAAATTGCTGCTCGAAATCTCCACCCGAATCCGGTGTCCGGGCAGGAAGACATTGCTGGTCAATCCGGCATCGATGGCCGCCCGGTACACCTCGCCCGGCGTCATGAGCCTCGGCGCTTCCAGCGAATCCCGGTAACGCATTCGCAGAATGCCGTCTGTGAGATTGCGCGCGCGGCCGTCCGGAAACACATCCACCAGCTTGGCCGTAAAGTCCGTGTCGGGCGCGCTCGACGAGACGCGCAGCACGACATGGATCGGACCGGTCACTTCCAGCGGGGAAGTCAGAGGCGCAGTGGTATATACGAGCACGTCGCGCCGCTTCTCGACCGGGCGCTGATCGAAAGGGCCCCACGGGAAGATTTTCGGATTGCAGCACACGGCGCCACCCAGGGTAGGCACGGGGTTGTGCGGATCGTAGACGAAAACATCCGGCGGCGAATGAGGGCCCGGGCGGTTGCCGAGCTGCCCGCCGCGGCCCAGATAAAACCTCACGTTGCGCGCGCGCGCCAGCGGCCATTCGTCTTCATCGCGCCACTGGTTGATGCCCATCACGAAAATGCGCACGGGGTGCTCCCGGTGCGCGGCGGTCTTTTC
>CAZXCO010000616.1:0-3723 GCA_964639095.1 uncultured Solibacteraceae bacterium | reverse complement strand
CGGGTTTTGCTATTGATGAAGAGCCGATAGAGATCGGTGCTGGCGTCCCCGGCGAAGCTGTCGAGGAAAAGTCCGAGCAGAAGGGCTTCTTGCGAATCAAGCCTGCGCACAGCGGGCCAGCCAAGTCCGATGTAACCCGGCTGCTGTTCGTTTTCGAAAGGGAACTCGACGATCCGAACGGAGCCGGCCGGAAGCGGCCTGGGGCGCGGCAGATCGTCTTCGCTCTGCGCCCGGCGATGGTCGGGCGCGGGCTCGACTGCATTCAGGATCTGATCGAATTTTGAGAGCTCCAGGTCCAGAGTTTCGGATTTCGGCAGCGAGACGACAGCCCCCATATTCGCAAGGTAGTAGTGGCGATCATGAAATCGCCGGATATCGGAGGGGAGCATCTCGCGGATGCCGGAAGGGTCGCCGCCCGCGTTGAAGGAGAGAGGATGATCCGGCCCGTAGATATCGAGCGAGAACTGCTGGAAGAGCACGCGGGCCGGGTTATTCATCGAGCTGATCATCTCGTTGTAGACAGTGCCTTTTTCTTCGAGACGGAGCTGACCGGTGGCCGGATTTTCGGAAACGCCGAAGTTACGGACCTCGCGGCGGATTTCGGCATCCGTGTAGTCAGGGTGAACAAGCGCCTGAAGCTGGAGCTGGAACTCGTCATAGAAGACGGGCAGCCCCGCCTTGGTGTTGAGGCTGTAGCAGGTGCGCCACTGCTGAGTGAAGGCGGTAGCCTCGGTCAGGGTCATCGTCTGACTCGCGGCGAAGGCGCGGCCCATGTTCCCCTTGCCCATGAGCAGGTGCTCCTGAGTGTGCGGCTCTCCCATGGAAGAAACCGGGAAGGAATTGACCCAGGTGAAGGCCTGCGGAATGGACTGGACTTGAATGAGATCGAGGATGAAGCCGGTGCGCTGATGGATGAAGCGGGCGCCGAAGGGCTGGCCTGCGTCGTTGAGGTAGACGGAAGCGGCGCGGAAGTTGTGGAGAGTCGTCCGGGGAGTGAGGTCGTTGAAGGTGGCTGCGGGGAGTGGGGAGACGGTGAGCGCCAGCAGAAAAAGAGCGAGCTTCAAACGCATAGGATTAGTGTCGCCGATTTTTCGCAAGGCGAAAACCGGATCCGGCGCCTGGGACTTCGCTTACGGCGCCTGTGCCCCGGCTCTGGCGGCCAGCGTTTCGACAATTCCGATGTTCTGCAGCAGCGCTTCCGAGAGGCCGTGCCGCTCTCTCAGATACCCCGGGCTGTTGTAAGCGATCCAGACCTGGCCCTGTTCATCCTCCGAAACCAGGATCTTCAGAGGCAGGTCGATGGCGATGCTCGGAGCATCGAGCATCAGAGGCGTTCCGGATGCCGGGTTGCCGAAGATCAGCAGTTTTGCCGGGCGCATCTTCATGCCAACCCTTTCGGCCTCTCCGCTGTGATCGACCAGAGCGAACAAAGTCGCTCCTCCGCCTTGCAGGATGCTCTTGAGCCTGTCCACCGTGGCGTCGACAGAGTGCTCGCTCGGAATGGAGATGATTCCATTGGTCATGAGTCTTCAACGATTGGAGCTTTCCCAAAAGGATAGCGGATTTCCAGCCGCCTTCCGTTGTCTTTGCGTGATCTTTCGACCGGAGGGCAGTTCCGTTCCCCGGGCTTCTATTCTGAAATCATGTACAAAGCCAAAGCGTACTCCGCCGCCAGCGAGAAATCGCCGCTCGCTTCGACCACGATCGCGCGCCGCGAACCCGCTGCGAACGACGTGCAGATTGAAATTCTCTTCTGCGGAATCTGTCACTCCGATCTCCATCAGGTTCGTAACGAATGGAGCGGGGCAATGCCGACTGTTTACCCCTGCATTCCGGGCCACGAGATCCTGGGACGCGTCACCCGCACCGGCTCCGCTGTAACGCGGTTCAAAACCGGCGACCTTGCCGCCGTGGGCTGTCTGGTGGATTCCTGCGGAACCTGCGCCGAGTGCGCCCAGTCCCTCGAACAGTTCTGCGCCAATCTGACTCTCACGTATAATTCGCCCGACAAGCACACGGGCGGCGTCACCCATGGCGGCTATTCCGAAAGCATTGTCGTCAACGAGAGATTTGTCTTTCGGGTCCCTGAGAATCTGGACCCCGCCGGCGCCGCTCCTCTGCTCTGCGCCGGCATCACGACTTACTCGCCGATGCGCCACTGGGGAGTCACGAAAGGAAAGAAGGTGGGGATTGCGGGGCTTGGCGGACTGGGCCATATGGCGGTCAAGTTCGCTCATGCGCTGGGTGCGCACGTTGTTCTCTTCACTACATCGCCGGGCAAGAAAGACGATGCCCTCCGCCTGGGCGCCGATGAAGTGGTCATCTCCCGCAATAGCGATGAAATGGAGCGGCACGCGGGCAGCTTCGACTTTATTCTCGACTCGGTCTCGGCCGAGCATGACATCAACGCCTTTCTCAGCCTTCTCCGCCGCGACGGCAACCTCACACTGGTGGGCGCTCCCGAAAAACCTCTGCCCGTGGCCGCCTTCAGTCTGTTGTTCGGGCGCCGCAGTCTCTCCGGGTCGCCGATCGGAGGAACGGCGGAGACGCAGGAAATGCTTGATTTCTGCGGTAAGCACAACATCACCGCCGATGTGGAGGTCATTCCGGTTCAGAAGGTGAACGAAGCCTACGAGAGGCTGCTCAAGTCCGACGTCAAATACCGGTTTGCGATCGATATGGCGTCGCTCAGGACAGAGGCGTAGAGGGCGGAGCGCCAGCGGGCGGAGTGGATGTCATGCCCTGCGGCAGACGAATCAGAAACGTACATCCCTGCCCGCGGACCGAGCGGATGGTGATGCGGCCATGCAGCCTCTGGATGCGCTTCGCGACCGCATCCATGCCGAAACCGCGGCCTGAAAGATCCGTCACCTTTTCAACCGTGGAAAAACCCGGCTTCAGGATCAGCCGGAGAATGGCGTCTTCATCCGGCTGATCCTGATCCGACTGCCGGCTCTCGCCTGCAAGCCCGAGGCGTTTCGCGCGAGCAAGAATTTTCGCCGCGTCGAGGCCACGTCCGTCGTCCGCCAGCTCGATCACGATCTCCCCGGCTTCGCGCGCGACTCTCAGGTGGATCGTGCCGGATTCGCTCTTGCCCGACTCGCGCCGCTCCGAGGGACTCTCGATACCATGGTCGACGGCATTGCGGATCATGTGCACCAGCGGCCCGGCGATACCGACGACTGTGCTCCGGTCCATCTCCAGCTCGCCACCCGTGGTCTCGAGCCGGGCCTTTTTTCCGGATCTGCGGCACATATCCCGGATCAGCCGGTCCATTCTCCGGAAAAGCGTGCCGAGTGGCACCAGCCGCAAAGACACAGCCATTTTCCGCAGTTCGCGAACGATCCGGGCCAGTTGCTCCGAATTGCGGACCAGAACGGGGTCCTGCGATTGCGCGATGGCGGGATCGCGGCGGACCGCGGACTCGGCGATCACCAGATCGCCTGTCAGGTCGATCAGGCGCTCAAGCCTCGTGGCCTCCACGCGCCGCACATTTTCCTTCGCCCGGGCCGGGCCGTTCCCCTGCGTTGCCGAGGCCAGGTCGCGAAGCAGCGTGGCATGACGGCGTGGAAGCGGGCTGCCGCTCGTAAGCACCACGGGATCGAGAGAGCCTGCGAGATCGGACGCAGACCGACGGATCAGATCGATAACGTCCGGCGAAACCGTGATCTCTCCCGACCGCGCGAGATCCAGCACACCCTCGGTCGCATGGGCCAGCTCCTG
>CAZXCO010000615.1:0-2219 GCA_964639095.1 uncultured Solibacteraceae bacterium | reverse complement strand
AGAACTGCTGGCGAGCGCCGTGAAAGAGTATGATCTGGTGATTTGCGATGCTCCGCCTCTGCTGGGCTTCGCGGAATCCCTGCAGATCGCCAAGTTGGTCGACGGTGTCGTGGTGGTGGCGCTGGCGGGGCAAACGGAACGGAATGCCGTGGCGAGCGTGCTGACAAATCTGAGGCGCCTGAAAGCCAATGTCATCGGACTGGCCCTCAATGAAGTCCGGGCAGACATGAGCGAGCGCTATTACTACTACGGGTATTACGGGAAATACTACAGCCGTTATTACAAGCCGCTCAAGGATTAACCAGCCCCTGAACGGCGGCCTGGGAGTCCCGCCCGGTTACTGATAGAAATCCCGGTCCCACGCATGATGGCGCAGGGTTTCCAGCGTTTTGGGCGGCAGCGGCCCTTGCCCGGACGCCATGACGTTCCCCTCCACGCTGCTGACTGAGCGCATGCCGGGAATCACGGTCGATACCGCCGGATGCGACAGGCAGAAACGGATTGCAATTGCCGGGAGGTGAGTCGCGTCTTCCAACTTCAGATCGCGGACCAGCGCTACCACTCGATCGGAAACCTGCTTCTTCCTGTCGCCACGGAAATACGAGTTTCGGAAGTCCCCGTCGGGGAATGCGGTTTTTTCATTGATGCGGCCGGTGAGAGACCCTTCGTCGAGGGGCACGCGAACAATGACCCCGATATTGTGGCGGACGCAGGCAGGAAAAAGCTTCCGCTCGGGCGACTGATCGAAAATGTTGTAAATCACCTGCACGGTATCGATCAGACCGGTTTCGATGACGTCGAGGGCTGACTCGGGCTGATGGTCGTTGATGGAGATGCCGAAGAAGCGGACCTTGCCCTGGGCTTTCAGGTCCTCAAAAGCGCGCTTCCACTCTTCGCGCCCGGTCCAGGCCGGATTCCAGACGTGAAGCTGCTGCAAATCGATGATCTCGAGCCCGAGATTCTTCAGGCTGTCCTCGGTCGACCGGATAATATAGTCGCGGGGAAACGCCTCTTCGATGCCGATGCCCGCCGGAGCCGGCCAGATCCGGTTTTTGGGCGGGACCTTGGTGGCGACGCAGACCTTTCGCGGCGCGTCCCGCACCACGGTTCCGACCAGTTCCTCGCTGTGCCCGTTGCCATAGACCAGCGCCGTATCGATGAAGTCCATTCCCAGGTCGATCGCATGACGCAGTGCCGCAAGCGATTCCTTGTCGGAGGCGCCGAGCCACATCGTCCCTCCGATTCCCCAGGCGCCGAAGCCGATTTCACTGACATCCAGATTGGTTCTGCCGAGTCTCCGATGCTTCATGCGCCCCCATTATAGGCATAGACTGAAATCGGAGCCGTTCATGCGGAAGCTGGTGTTGTTTTTCGCGGTATTCGTTCTCACCGTTGCCGTTCCCCTGCTCGACGCGGCCAATTTCAAGCTCTATCTCAAGGACGGCGGCTACCAGCTCGTCAGCCAGTACAAAATCGAAGGCGACCGGATCACCTACTACAGCGTCGAGCGCAGCGCCTGGGAGCAGATTCCAGTCGCGCTGGTGGACCTGAATCGAACCAGAAGCGAACAGGACGCGCGGCAGGAAAAACTGGAAAAGGAAGCCAGACAACTTTCCGACGAAGAAGAGGCCGCGAAAGAGAGCCAGCTCGAGATTCAAAAGATCCCGCGCGACCCGGGCGTCTATCGTCTTGAGAACGGCCAGCTTCGCATCTTCAAAGCAGCCGAGTCCACAGTTCACAACGCGAAGGGACGCAATGTGTTGCGGGCGCTCTCGCCGGTGCCGTTGATTCCGGGCAAGTCCACGCTCGAAATTTCGGGTGAGCACTCTCCGAACGTCGTGAAGGAAAGCAGCCCGGAGTTCTTTCTGCAGCTTTCATCCTTCGAAAGTTTCGCGATCATACGGCTGCAGCCGGACAAGGGCGTGCGAGTCGCCGAGCGGATCACCATTCTTCCGGTCACCAAAGAACTGGTGGAAGACCGCGTGCTCGTTCCGACCTTCACAAAACAATTGTCGGATAACGGCCTGTACAAGATCTGGCCGCAGGACCCTCTGCCCCAGGGCGAGTATGCGGTGACCGAATACACCGAGGGCAAGGCCAACGCGCAGATCTGGGATTTCCGCATCGAATAGTCAGCCGTCCGGCAGCCGCGCATCCGGTCCGCCCGTCTGATAAGGAAAGATCCACAGCTCCAAAGGGCGTTGGCCCGGAAAAAACCT
>CAZXCO010000614.1:0-6670 GCA_964639095.1 uncultured Solibacteraceae bacterium | reverse complement strand
GAGGAGCTTCAGAATGATGTTCTCGACATCTTCGCCGACGTATCCCGCTTCGGTCAGCGTCGTGGCGTCGACGATGGCGAACGGCACGTCCAGAATGCGCGCAAGGGTCTGCGCCATCAGGGTCTTGCCCGTTCCGGTCGGCCCGATCAGCAGAATATTCGATTTCGCGAGCTCGATTTCGGAGTTCCTCATCCGGTTCATGTGGATGCGATTCGAGTGGTTATAGACCGCTAAGGCGAGCTTGCGTTTGGTAGACTCCTGGCCGATGACGTATTGGTCCAAAAAATCCTTTATTTCAAGTGGTTTGGGAATTTTCTGCGGACTGGTTGCGGCAACCTCGGGTTTGTCATCCTCGAGAATCGAGTTACAGACTGCGATGCACTCGTCGCAGATGTAGGCTCGGGGATAATCGCTCGGGGAGGAAATCAGCTTGGTGACAACGTCCTGGCTCTTGTGGCAGAAGGAACATCGAAGTGTGTCGTCCGATCCAGCGCGCTTCAAAGATAGTCTCCTTCTTTCCTCGACAATTTCCTGGCCTGGCCGCAGTTGGACGAACCAGAAGTCCATTATCGCCCGAGCCGGGAATGTGCGCAATGTACGTGCAAATGTCTCGTTGAAGGCGCGGATGTTTCGAGACCGGCCGGCCCGCGCCGATCAGTCCGCCGCGTCGACCGTTTCCAGTTCGTCCGCCCGGACAAACTGGTATCGCTCCATCGTGACTGCGACTTCGAATTGAGGGCCATCGGAAAGGCGTGGCCGCAGGCTCCGCAGAACTTTGCCGAGACAGCGGATCCGCACTGGCGGATTGTTGCCCGAGAGCGTGATCAGGTACTCAATGCGCCCACCAACCTCCACGTCCGTCGGCGATAAGAAAGAGACGCCGCCCGAACTGATGTCGCGCGTTCTTTCCGTACGGTTCACGCGCTGGTTGCCTAACTGCACGATCTGGAGCGGCAACTGAAGTTTGTACCTTTGCGTACGTCTTTGTTCCAAGATCTCCACTCTATAGGCAAACCCACGTCAAATCAATCGGTAATGGTACGCGAGTCACCTCCTTCAATAGTAATACTTCGAGATAAGTGACGCGCCTGTGGCTCTCACCAGCCCGGTACTTACCGGCTTCCGGCATGTTTCACGACGATAAGGCCAGGGAGGTAATAACGCGTGCGGCGCGAAATGGAGGGATTTCGAAACAGGATTGTCTGCGTGAACGGGGCGGCTCGGCCCCGCTCACGCAGTTCCTGCAAAGCCGGAGGAACCTCAGCTCACCTTGATGAAGATGATGGCGAAAGTGTAGAGCGCCAGAGACTCGATCAGCACGAGACCGAAAATCAACGCAAACCGGATCGCGGCAAATGCGGAAGGATTGCGCGCGATGCCTTCGCACGCTCCGGAAATAGCCTTGCCCTGTCCCAGCGCGCAAAGACCCGATGCGATCGCCATCGAGAAGCCCGCCGTGACCGGCACCCAGATATTGCCGCCGCCCGCGCTGCCGGCCGCACCGCCCTGCGCGAACATGGGAACTGCGCAGAACATCAGCGCAATCATAAGTAAGAACAACTTCGTCTTCATTGGTGTTACTCCTTCAGTAGTAAATCGTTTTCCGGAGGTGGTTGCGTTCCTGACCTGGGGGCCGGAGGCCTCACGCGGAAAACGGCAAAAAGCCCTGGGGTATTAGTGCGCTTCCTCGACCGCGCCGGCGACATAGATCATTGTCAGCAGGACAAAGATATAAGCCTGCAGCAGACCCACGAAGACGTGCAATCCCATGAATAAAGCGGGAACAATAAGATAAGTCAGACTCAAAAAGACCATCGTGACCTGCTCGCCCGCGTACATATTGGCGAAAAGACGGACGGAGAGCGACAACGGTCTCGCCAGCGTGCTGATGATTTCGATGACGATCATGAGCGGGGCCAGCCACCAGATGGGTCCGGCGAAGTGAGCTGAGTACTTGACCAGCCCATGCTTCCGGATGCCAACCCAGTTGAAGTAGATGAATGTGATCAGCGCGCAGCCTACGGGCACATAGATCACCTGCGTCGGACTGACAAATCCCGGGATGATGCCGATCAGATTGGCCAGCAGCAGAAACAAGAAAAGGGTCTCGAGCAGAACGATGTGCCGCGGTGTGTCGTGGCCAAGCTGGCCTTCCGACTCATCCACGACAAAACCGTGGACCATCTCGAATATCTGCTGTAATTTTCCGGGTTTCGCCACCGACAGCCGGCCGCGCAGGATCGCGAAGAGCACGATCAGCACCGCGACCACAAGAATCTGCATGACCATGAAGTCGGCCCACGGTTCGGAAGGATTGTCCGCTTTCTGATGGAACAACGCGAGCAGCCAGTTCGCAATACCGGCGAAATACGCGTTGAAGAGCTTCGTCAGCCAGGCTTCATGAGTGACCATATGTTAGTAATTCGTAAACGAGCTCAAGCATCACGGCCGCCGGACACACGAGGAACCCGCAAAACGCCGCCGCAATATTGAATCCGGATATTCGGAGTATAACAAAGGCCCCCAGAACGCACGAAGCGAACTGAATAAACAACTTGATTCCCGCCATCCTGGGTGGTTTCGCGGACGCGGCGAGGGCCAGCCGCCCCAGCCGGTTGACGAATGCTTCGAGCAGCCGGAAATTCAACCAGGCGGCGGCGGCGCCCACGAGGAAGGGTCCGGCGTACGAAGCCCCTCCGAGCCACCATGCCGCGACCGTTCCCACCACCCCGAGCGCCACAATCAGCGGCGGAACACGCGCGATGCCCCTGTCGAAATCCATTCCGGCTAGGTGCCCTGGTTCAGTTCGCGGATCAGTTCGATGAATCCCGCTACCGTGCCGAGCCCCAGGAAGACATACCGGATCCAGGTCGTGTGGAACAGCATGTCGAGTCCGTACCCGAGCAGGTAACCCACAAGCGTGCTGATGGGCAGCAGCACGGCCAGGTTGAGATATTTCCCGATTCCACGAACGTCGGAGGGATTCATGGCGTCCAACTCTCAGACTTCGGCGCTCGAAGGGCCGGCGAGACCCAGACGATGCGGGTCTGTCTCCCCGATTCCGGCTCCCCGGATGACCTTGTCCAGCGCGAGAAATTCGTGAATGATCGGTTCCTCCGACTGATACAACCCCGCCGGAGGGCCGAAAAATACCACATGTCCCTTGTGCAGAAAAACCACGCGATCCGCCACGCGGTTGAGCAGATCGAGATCGTGCGTGACCACCACCGAGGTCAGTTGCAGATCCTTCTTCAACCGCAGCATCAGCCTGGTCAGATGATCGCTCATGATCGGGTCGACCATCGTCGTGGGTTCATCATACAGCACACATTGAGGCTGCGCCGCGAGCGCGCGCGCAATGGCGACGGCCCGCCGGTAGCCCGTCGAGAGCGCGCCAGGATAGGAATCCCGCGCGTCCCACAGGTCCACCATCTTGAGCAGTCCGGCGACCACGTCTTCCTTGTTCTTCTCGTCGTAATCCTCGCGGGTTTCCAGCGAAAACAGTACATTTTCCGCCACCGTGAGCGAGTCAAACAAAGCTCCCGACTGGAAAACCATCGTGACCTTGCGGCGGATACGATTCAATTCGGTTTCGGAAAAGTGCGTAATGTCTTCATTTGCAACGATCACCTGCCCCTGGTCCGGCTTGAGAAAACCCATGATGTGGGAGAGGGTCACCGATTTGCCGACGCCCGACCGCCCGATGATCGCCACCGTCTGGCCCGGATCGACGTAGAAACTGGTATCGACCAAAACCGGCTTGTCGAACGTCTTGTATACGTGGCGGAATTCGATGTAGTGCGGGAATTGTTCAGCCGTGGCCATGACATTGTCCTTTTCCCGGCCGAATCCGGGGACAATCCACCAGGATGTTACCATCATCACGAAGGTCCGGTCATTTTGCGGAACAACACCAAAGCGTCCTGTTTTATACTGATGCTGGTTGTGTCTGCTTTTACCGCATCGACGCTTCAGGCTCAGCAACAAACATCGACAACCGTAGTGCGTACTGACTCGAAGACCGGGCGGCTGATCCGGACCGTCGTCGTGCCACGGCCCAGGGTCGTTGCCTCGCACGACTCTGCTTCCGCACCGGCGACGGATGCCAGCCTGAATGCATTGATCGAACGTATCGCCGGCGAGCAGGGAGTCGAGAGCCAGTTGGTGCATTCGGTGATCCAGGCGGAAAGCAATTACAACGCGGCTGCGGTCTCGCCGAAAGGCGCCAGCGGTCTCATGCAACTGATTCCCGCCACGGCCCGGCGCTTCGGCGTTGCCGATACTTTCGATCCCGAAGAGAACATCGAGGGCGGTGTGCGTTACCTCCGATTTCTGCTCGACTACTATCAAGGGGATTATCCGAAGGCCATTGCCGCATATAACGCAGGAGAAGGCGCCGTGGACCGGTATCACGGCATTCCCCCTTATGCAGAAACGCGGAATTACGTCTACCGCGTCGCCAGAAATCTGGAGGCGGAGCGTCAGTCGGCCCGGCAGCGGCCAATTGTGACTCAGGCCCCCGCATCCGCTGCAAACACTGAAACACCGAGCCCGATCATTGCGTCAACAGGCTCAGACGGCCGCATCTACTATCGAACTCCCTGAGGAACTTCATGTCGTTTTGGCGAATTGTGTGGACGGCAGCGATTTTTGGACTTCCGCCCGCTCTCGCCGCCGCAAAAACCGGCATAATTGAGGTTACAGGCATCCGCGCATGGTCTCATGCGGATTCCACTCGGGTTATCATCCAGACCACAGGCCCGTTCGAATATCGCTCCGATCGCGCCCACAATCCGGACCGTCTTTATTTCGATATTCTGCACTCCCGGCCGTGGATTGCGAAGCGCCGCTACGCCACCCGTGAAGTCGGCGACAAGCTGATCCGCCGTGTCCGCGTCGCGGAAACGGCCCCCGGAACCACCCGCATCGTCTTCGATTTTGCCGCCCCCGCGGATTTCAAGGTCACACGGCTCGACGCGCCCGACCGAATGGTCATCGAATTCCGGCCGCTGCACTCAGAGGAGCCGGAGCATCCGGCCGTCAGTCCGAGCCTGCCGTCCGTTTCCTCGTCGCAGCCGCGCCGGTTCGTTCCTCCTGCCGTTGCCGCCTCTGCCCCTTCGACGCCGCAGATTGCGAGCGCGGGAATGCCCCCCTCGCTGACGCCTGGCATGTACCGGACGGGTTCGGCGCAAAACCCGCTTTATTTTGCAGATTCACCTGCCGTGCTGATTGCGCCGCCCGACAGCCGGCCTTCCAGAGCCGTCCGCTCCACATCCGCGAAGGTCGCTCCCGCGGTGCGAAGCACGCCTGAAACCAGTGGAGAGCCGGTGGCTCTCGCATCTGAAAATGCTTCCCGCTCGCTCACACGCGCGCTGGGGCTGAAGGTCAACCGGATCGTCATCGATGCCGGCCATGGCGGTCACGACGACGGCACCATCGGACCTCACGGCGTGCTCGAAAAGGACGTGGTTCTCGATGTCGCCCTGCGGCTGGCGAAACTCGTACGGCAGCGGCTCGGAGCCGAGGTGGTGCTCACGCGGTCCGATGACACGTTTATTCCGCTTCATGAGCGCACCGCCATCGCCAACGAACACCACGCGGACCTCTTCCTTTCGATTCACGCCAACTCGTCCCCCGCGCCCGCCGTCGCCGGAACGGAGACGTTCTTCCTCAACTTCACCAACTCGCCGGATGCTCTCAATCTCGCCGCGCGCGAGAATGCCGGATCGGACAAGACCGTGGGAGAGCTGAAGGACCTGATTCAGACGATCACGCTCAACGACAAGATCGAAGAGTCGCATACGTTCGCGCAGGATATTCAGACCGCCATGCAGACACAGGCCGCCCGTTCCAACGCGCAGGCGCGCAATCGCGGCGTGAAACGCGCTCCGTTTGTGGTGCTGATCGGGGCCTCGATGCCTTCAGTGCTTGCCGAGATCGGATTCCTCAGCAACCGGCGTGACGAGGCGAACCTGAACAAGCCCGAGTACCGGCAGAAGATCGCCGAGGCCCTCTACAAAGGCCTCGCGCAGTATTCGCTCTCGCTGAGTCACTTCGCGCCCTCGCACGACATCGCAACGACAGACTCGCGAACTACGGCGAAGAACATAACGCCAGGCCTGAATTAGGCTTCCGGCTGCCTGGCGTACCGGCGTTCCTGCAATTCCCGCTTCCAGCTTCCGGTTAAAGGCGCCCGCATCGCGCGTTCGAACAACTCCCCGCTGGTTTCGTCGCCGCGGTAAAGGCGCACCACATCCCGCACGCTGATCTGTTCCGGCCCCTGCGCGACACGCTCCATCGGATCGCCTGCCGCCACGTCGCCTTCCTCCACCACGGAAAAATAGACACCGGAGCGCCCGCTTTGCCAGAAACGCTTCACCATGTCGGCGCGCCCGAAGCGAATCCCGAGTTTGAAGCAGGGCATCCGGGGCTGCGTGACCTGCAAAATCGCGGAGCCCACGCGGTACTGATCTCCGATGCAGACTGCATCCTCAAGGATGCCCTCGGTGGTGAGGTTTTCGCCGAACACTCCCCAGGGCAGCTCGGCGCCCGGCAACTGCTCCTTCCAGAACGAATAGTGCTCGGAGGGGAAGGCATACACCGCCTTGTAAGGGCCGCCGTGTACGGTGAGGTCCGACTGCCGGTCGCCGTCAATGTTGTGCCGGACCAC
>CAZXCO010000613.1:0-3231 GCA_964639095.1 uncultured Solibacteraceae bacterium | reverse complement strand
GCGTGATCCCATCGACGAGCCGCGCCGCCGTTCGGACAACTTCTCTCCCGCGCCGCGGAGTGCCGCGCAGTTGCCCCTCTCGCCCGCCGAGCCGCAGACGCCCGTCGAGGTGCGCGTGTCCATCGGACATATTGAGGTTCGGCAGGCTGTACCTCCGCCGCCGCCCCGGCCGGCGCGTCCTCTTTCGCCGCCGCACCTGAAACTGGATGAATACCTGAGCCGCCGCAACGGAGGCGGGCAATGAGCGACTTCTTCGGCGTAGCCGGCGTCACCGCCATTTTGAAGTCCCTGCTGACGAATGCCCTGACGTCTTCAGGCGTGAACGCCGCGTTTGCCACCCCTGCGACTGTGACCGCCCTTTCGCCCGATCTGGTGCCGACCGGGCCGGATGAGGTCCCGCAACTCAACCTCTTCATGTATTACGCGAGCTTCAATTCCAGCTACCGGAACGCCGGGCTGCCTTCGGCCGACAGCAAAGGCAATCGCCTCTCGAATCCGCCGCTCGCGCTGAACCTGCATTACCTGATGAGCGCCTACGGAAAGAGCGAGCTCGATCCGGAGATTCTGCTGGCCTGGGCAATGCAGATTTTCTATGAGAATCCGGTGCTCTCACGGCAAACCGTGCAGTCGCTGCTGACGGCTCTCGCAACCGCGCCCGGCGCGACACCCGAGATGCAGGCTGTGGCGAGGAGCACGCTCGCGGCCCAGTTCGAGCTGATCAAAATCGTGCCGGAGGCCCTGAGCAACGAGGAAATCTCGAAGCTCTGGATGGCCTTCAACACGCACTACAGGCCCACCACTTCTTATCAGATTTCGGTGGTGCTCATTCAGGAAACGAAGCCCTTCCGATCGAATCTGCCCGTGCAATCGCGAAATGTGACGGCCCAGCCGCTGGCTCCTCCTGTGATCGACAGCATTTCTCCGCCGGCGGTTTCGGTGGGTGACATCCTGACGATTTCCGGCCGCAATTTCATCGGAGATTCGCCGGCCGACACGCTGATCAGCTTCGACGGGAATCCGCCCGTTGCGCCGGACACCCTGCAGGGCGGCGCGATTCGCATCACGATACCGAATACACTGCTGCCCGGCGTGCGATCCCTTCGCGTCGTCCGCAACGTACGGTTCGGAAGCCCAGGCGATCCGCATACAGGGTTTTCCTCTGAACCCGCGCTGTTCCAGCTTCGCCCGGTCATCACCGACGCGTCGCCCATCGCAGCGAAGGCCGGAACGCCTCTGACCATCCACGTCACGCCCGATACAGGCCGGACCCAGACCGTTTCACTCTTCATCGGAGACTATTCGATCCCGCTCGAGATGAGGCCGCCCACCGCGCCGCCTGCTTCGAGCGCTCTCACCTTCAACGTTCCGGCGGCTTTTCCGTCCGCCACTCCTCCCGTAGCGCTGCCCGTGCGCCTGCGTGTGGACGGCGTGGACAGCCCACTCACGCTGGATTCGAATTCCGCAAGCCCAACGTTCGGGCAACTTCTGCCGCAGGCGGCGGTGAGCGCACCATGAGCGCACAGCCGGCACAAAATCCATACGAGGCGAACCACGCCGGCCTGTGCCGCGAACTGGAGCGGGTGTATGCGGCCCTCACGGGAAGCCGCGCCATCCCGCCGGCTTCGAGCGAAGGCTCGCAGGCCATGGCTCTGGCACGGTTATGCGAAGTCTTCCGGCTCTCGAATTTCGAGCGCGACCTGCTGCTTCTGTGCGCGGGCTGCGAACTCGAAGCACGATTTTCGGAGGCATGCGCCTCCATCAATAACGATCCGCGTTCCGTCTGGCCAACGCCGAGCCTCGCCTTCAGCGCGCTGGGCGGCGCCCACTGGAGCGCCATCGGGCCGGAAGCACCGCTTCGTTACTGGCGTTTGATCGAGATTTCTTCCGGCGCGGGGCTGGTGCGAAGTCCTCTGCGGATTTCCGAGCGCATCCTGCACTACCTCACCGGAATCTCGTGCCTGGATGAGCGGCTGCAACCACTGTTGCGGCGCGTGGAGAGCGATGGGCCGGCGAATCCGGCGCGCTATGCCGAATGCGCGGCGCGGGCTATCGATTACTGGTCGTCCGGAGACGGCGGACCGCGCCTCCTCGTGCTGACGGGCGGGAAAGCCTCCGGATCGCGCCTCGTCACGGAAGAGATCGCGCGCCTGATGAATGCACCCTGCTTCGCCATGCGTTCCGCCGATATTCCTGCGTCCGCCGAAGAGCGCGCGCAAATCGCCCGCCTGTGGACTCGGGAAACTCTCCTGACCGGAGCGGCGCTGTTTATCCGCACGGGCGACATGGACGCGCAGGAATCGGCCCGCATTGCCGCTTTTCTGGATGCGGCGTGGGGACCGGTTGCCGTTGAAGTGCGCGAAGGTGCGGACGCGGAACCGATCGAAGGGCTCCGGATTTCCATTCCGTCGCTGAGCGTTCCCGAGCGCAGGGCGGTCTGGGAGCAGAGTCTGGGTGAAGTCGCGGCCGGAATGAATGGCAGCCTCGATCGCATTGCGGATTCATTCGATCTCGATCCCGCGGCCATCCGTCTTGCCGGCGGTATCGTGCGGGAGTCCGCGGCGAAAGGCCCGGAATCCGATCCGGCGAAACGCGTCTGGGAAGAGTGCCGGGTGCAGGCGCGCGCGTCAGTGGAGAGCCTCGCGCACCGCATTTCTCCGCGGACCCGGTGGGACGACCTGATCCTTCCCGAAACGCAGAAAGACACATTGCGCCAGATCGTGGCGCATGTTCGGCACCGTTTTGTGGTGAACGGCATGTGGGGCTTCGCGGAAAAAGATTCGCGCGGGCTGGGCGTAACGGCGCTGTTCGCCGGCGTGAGCGGCACAGGCAAGACCATGGCGGCCGAAGTGATCGCCGCCGAACTGGAGCTCGATCTTTATCAGATCGACCTTTCGGGGGTGGTCAGCAAGTATATCGGGGAGACCGAAAAAAATCTGCGCCGGATTTTCGACGCCGCGGAGACGAGCGGGGCCGTTCTGCTCTTCGATGAAGCGGACGCGCTTTTCGGAAAGCGCAGCGAAGTAAAAGACAGCCACGATCGTTACGCGAATCTGGAGGTCAGCTATCTGCTGCAGCGGATGGAAGCCTATCGTGGTCTGGCGATCCTCACCACAAATATGAAGCACGCCCTCGATCAGGCATTCCTGCGCCGCATTCGCTTCATTCTGCAGTTTCCGTTCCCTGGCCCGGTCGAACGCGCCCGCATCTGGGAGCGTCTGTTCCCGAGCCGGA
>CAZXCO010000612.1:0-2343 GCA_964639095.1 uncultured Solibacteraceae bacterium | reverse complement strand
AGCCTGCACGACGAAGCCGAGCTGATCCGCGAGCGTCCGAATGAAAACTTCGAGGCTGCCAGTAGCGTTGCGAACAACAGTGGGCCGCCCCTTCACCGCGCCCGCAAGGCTCTGCCACTGGGAAGAAAACCAGTTCCCCGGAGCGGCCTGGGCGAGATTCCAAAGTACGTTGTCGGTTGACGTGACGAACACTTCGAGACGGCCGTCGCTGTCGGTCCCTACCGCCGGATCGCCGGTCAGGGCGCTGCCGCCAAGACTCTGCCACGGTCCCCACAATGCGTTCAGCGCTGGCCGAACGGTATGCCACAAAGCCTGATCGGTTCCCACTCCGAAGGCTTCCAGACTGCCGTCGCTGTTCGCCGCCACCACCGGATCGCCGATCAGAATGCCGCCCACGCTGGTCCATTGCGGAGGAGCCACGGCAATCGCCGAACTGCACGACCGCACGCCGCCGGCCGTGTTCGCAACCTGAAGGTCTACAGTCGCGATGTGCGCCGGATCGGTCTGTTGCGCAGTCACCGTGACCGGAGCGGTCGTGCCCGCCGCAAACGGCGGAACCGTGACCGTCGCGTTGGTCGAACTGCCGACGGAAATACTCTGGAGGCCCGAACTGCCGTCCTGGATCAGAAACGTCAGCCCCTTCGGAGGTCCGGCCCTGCCCGTAATGGTGCACGGCGGCGGCGGGGGCGGCACGGAAGGCGCCACATACATCGAGATGCTGACCTGCTGCGGCGCATCGGGACTGCTGTCGTCGATATCGAGGACGTCTGTCGTAAGACCTGTTCCCGGCGGCTTCGGAATGGGGCTCACGCTGATCACACAAGTTCCCTGCGGTGGGAGGCTGGTAACGGCTACTCCCTGGCTGGTGCAGGCCGAAGCGTAGAAGGCGCGCGGCGAGGCCCGGGGCGCGGTAAACCGGAGACTGGCGATATCGAGACGGCCGTCGCCCGTATTCGTCACCGTGAAATCCAGCGACGGAGCAGGCTGCGCTGGTACAAACGTTCCCAGATTGAGGTAGTTCGTCGAGATCGAAGCCCGCGCAATTCCGGGTTGCGGCGTCGCGATCCACGCCTGTTGCGGAGCGCCGCCCACGCTGCTTCCAACGATGACTCCGTTGTCGTTAATCCCGTTCGGCAACAACCGGAATGTGGCAGCGCCCCCGCAGACCAGCTCTGAGTACACACCTGACGGCTCCCGGATGTAACCCAGATAATCCGCCGCGCCGAGCGCGTTGTAATTCAAACCCATGATCCCCACGACGGACCCCGGATTGTTCAGTCCGTACGCGACATTCACCCCGATGGCTTCGCGTATGGGAAAGAGAATCTGCGTCAGACTGTCGTCCGGCTGCCTCAGGGAAACGGCCGTGAAGGGGGCGGAATTCACTGCGTTTTCGAGCATTTGTCCCGCAAGGTTCAAATCGCCGGCCCGGCCGGCCCCGCCTTGAGGAGCGACGGGGGTCACGGTTCCATCCGCATTCAGAATCAGGTAGGAACCGGGACCGGAAGCCGGGAAGAAAGCCCCGGAGATGGCGCCCGCGTCATTGATGCCATACGCGAAAAACGAGCCCTGATACGGAGCTGGAAGCTTCACGTCGGTGATGTTGCCTTTGATGTCCACCGTGAACGGCACGGGGTTATCGTTCACCGTCCCGACACCCACGCTCATGCCGCTGTTATTGATTGCGGTGAGCATGGTCCGGCTTGCGCCGGGGTAATTGATGTAAGTTACGTTTCCCTGCGGATCGCGAATGAAGGCGCTCGTGCCTGTGTAACCGACGGTCGCGCCGGCATTGTTGATGCCATAGCCCGTCGCACCTCCCGGGAGCGAGAAGTCCGTGCAATTCCAGGTCGCCGCATTCAGAAACGGGACCGCGAGCACAAGGACCGCCGGAAAACTGAAGCGCTTTCGCATGGCGGAACATATATCAATTTTTTTTGACGAAGTCTGAGCGTAAAACTACACAATTCGGAGACGAAACGCGTGATTTGTGGGCGCCGTTCCATTTCCGGCGCAGCAAACGTGATGAAAAGCGTCAGGCCACGCGCGCTTTGTGCAAAACTGCTTCGGATTTCTCCCGAATCTCGCGGGCTACCTCATACGGGTCGCCGTTCGTCAGATTGGGCAGGAAAAGTTCGACTGAAAGTGAGCCGTTGTAACCCTTGTCCGAGAGCTTCCGGAGAATCTTCACCAGAGGAGCGATGCCATCACCGGGGATCAGGCGGGAGTTGTTGTTGTACAGTTCGCGGGGAACGTCGGCCACATCCTGAAAATGCGCATGGGCGAGTTCGCCGTGCTGGAGCAGATCGAGGTCTTCAAACTTGCTCAGCCCCGACCAGAAAT
>CAZXCO010000611.1:0-1637 GCA_964639095.1 uncultured Solibacteraceae bacterium | reverse complement strand
TGGGAGTGCACGTTCGGGAACGAATACGCGACCGTATCGCCGCTCCATTGCACGAATTCGTCGCCCCCGGTCGTGTTCTGCACGCCGGTCAGTTGCGCGCCCAGCATATTCCCGGCGCTGTTCGGCTGGGGCAGAATCTCGGTGCCCGACAGCGCGCGCGTCTCCATCTGCAGCGCGGTCACGGCGCCCTTCGCATCCATGCCGGCCGCAAGATCGACAATCACCGGCGGTCCTTTGCCGCCCCACTGGGTCATGTCGGACCGCATCCACTGGACACGCACGGGCTTGCCCACCGCCTGCGAGAGCACCACGGCATCGGCCGCAACATCTTCGTAGCCGGCACGGCCGTAGGAGCCGGCGTCTTCCACCCAGATGACGCGCACGCGGTCCTTCGGGACCTGCAACAGTTCCGCGAGGCCCTGCTGCAGCGCGTGCGGCTTCTGGGCGCCACTCCAGACCGTGGTCACGCCATCTGGCCGGACGTCCGCGACGCCGCAGCCCGGTCCCATCGTCGCGTGCGCCTGGAACGGCCATATGTAACTCGCTTCGAGCTTGCGGGAAGCCGCCGCCAGCGCCGCCCCGGCGTCGCCCTTCTTCATTCCCTGGCGGGTGGATTTTGGCTTCGCCATCCGCATGTGCTGGTACAGGTCGTCGGGGAAGACCGGCCCGGGATCGCTCCAACTCACTCTGACTTGCTGCGCCGCCCGGATGGCCGCCCATTCGCTTTCGGCCACCACGCCCACGAAATTTCCCTTTACGACGGTCTTCGTGAACCCGGGGATCGTCTTTGCCCGGGAATCATCCACGCCTGTGACCGAGGCTCCGGCGCTGGCGGGCCGGATCACGCGCCCGTGCAGCATTCCGTCGACGCGAACATCGGTGATGTACGTGGATTTGCCGAGGAATTTCGGCGCGAGGTCCGCCCGCGGAATCGACTGGCCCACGATGGAATAAGTGGAAGGGTCCTTCGGCTTGCCCTGGCCCTCGACGTTGAGCCCGAATCCGCCACCCGAGACCTTCAGCGTGTCGTTCAGATCGGCGCCGCCCGCCAGTGTCCCGTAGGACACACTTTTCGTCGCATCGGCCTTCGAGCTGACGATCCCGTCCTTCACCTGCAGGTCTTCCACCGGCGTCCCCAGCCTGCGGGATGCCAGTTGCATGAGCAGCAGACGTGCCGTGGCCGCCGCGTTGCGCATTGGCCGCGCACCGGCCGAGATGGAAGTGCTTCCGCCAACACCACCCTGATCGGGCGTTTCGGCCGTGTCGCCCATGACAAGCTGGATCCTGTGGAACGGAACGTCAAGTTCCTCCGCCACGATCTGCGTGAGTCCGGTCTGCACGCCCATGCCGATGTCCACTTTGCCGGTGAACACTCTGATGCTCTCGTCCTTCTCGATTCGCAGCCACGAGTCGAGTTTGCCCGGCGCCGGATTGGCCGCGGATTCCGCCGCGAAGATCTGCGGCAGGATGCTGGAATCACTCAGGCTGAATCCGATGACAAGACCTGTGCCGGTCTTGAAGAATTGTCTTCGCGAAGGGGCAATCATGACTATGCGCTCCTCTTCATTTCCGCCGCCCGGCGGACTGCGTTGAGCACTCCTGCCTGGCTGCCGCACCGGCAGACGAGACCTTCGAAT
>CAZXCO010000610.1:0-4739 GCA_964639095.1 uncultured Solibacteraceae bacterium | reverse complement strand
AAGCCTTTGTGCGCCAGAACCTGGTCCCAGGCGATTCCCTGCCACGCGTCCTGAACATAGCGCGCACCGGGGCCGCCATAGACGATGACAACCGCGGGATACTTCTTCGCGGGATCGAAGCCGGCGGGTTTGATCATGCGGGCGTAGAGGATCGTGCCGTCGGCGGCTTTCACCTGCACGATTTCCGTGGGCGGAATCTGGAATTCGGAGGAAGCCGGAGCCGCCGGGCGGAAGGGGCGCAGCTCCGAGCCATCAGACTTGTAGAGCGTTCGTTCAGGAGGCGTCGTGAGGCTGCTGTAGTCGTCCAGATAATAAGAGCCACCGGGGGCCAGCGATATGCTGTGGGTTCCTTCGCCTTTACTGAGGCGCTGCCTCTGGCTGCCGTCGAGTCCGACTGCGTAAAGCTGGCGCTCAGTGGGGCCAGCTTCGGTTGAGGTGAACAGGACGCGATGGCGCGCTTCGTCGATGCCGGCGACATTGTCGACCTCCCATTCGCCGCTGGTGAGCTGCTTCGCCAGCGTGCCATCAGCGTTGTAGAGATAGAGGTGGCGAAAACCGGAGCGTTCGCTGGTCCAGAGAAACTGATTGCCGCCGTCGAGGAACTTCGGCGCGCTTTTGATATTGATCCACTGCGGATCTTCTTCATGGAGGATGATGCGCGCCGCGCCGGTGGCCGGATCGGCGAGCAGGAGATCGAGTTTGTTCTGCACCCGGTTCAGGCGTTCGGCCAGAATCCCGCGGCTGCCGGGCGACCAGATGACGCGCGCGAGCAGGAAGTCGCGGGGATCGCCGAGATTCATCCATTTCGTCTCGCCGCCCGTGGCGGGAACGACGCCCAGGCGGACTTCCGCGTTGGGGTCGCCGGCCTTGGGGTAACGCTCGGGCTCGAACAGGCCATGCGTATTCAGCAACGACACCTGGGGGAAGACAGGCTCGCGCGCGATGTCGAACTGAAGGTACGCAATGGAGCGGCTGTCGGGCGACCACCAGTGCGCCGTGTCGAGATCGAGCTCCTCCGGGTACACCCAATCGGTTTCGCCGTTGAGAAGCGTATTCGAACCGCTGTTCGTGAGCCGGGTGACAACTTTCGAGCCGACCTCGACGGTGTAGAGATCGGAACCGCGCCGGAAGGAAACGTATCGGTTATCGGGAGAGAGCTTCGGATCGCGCTCAACCTCGGCGGTCTGCGTCAGGGGATCGAATCGCCCTTTGTTGATCTCGACAACGAAGAGATCGCCGGAAGCGGCAACGAGCAGACGCTTGCCGTCCGGGAACCACTGAATATCGCGCTCGCCCACGTGCCGGTTCGTCCAGTCGAACATGGGTGAGGGAGGAGCGGCGACTGCGGCGTTCTGGAGTTTTTCGAACGAAATAACGGAGTGTTCCCGGCCCGAGCGTAGTTCGTAAAGCTCGATCTCGCCTTTGTCGGCGAAAACGAAACGTTCCCCGTCGGGAGCCCAGTTGATCGCACCGCCCGCAGATGGGGGTGCATTCACGACCGCGTCGATCGTGACCGGCTTTTTTTCCGCCGGCTGTTCCTGCGCCATCAGGCCAAAGGCGGCGAAAAGCGCGATGACAGCGGCGCGGGACATGGGAAGCCCCATTGTAGTGCAGAGGGGTGTAGTGCAAATGCGCGTCAGCCTTTCGCTCTGCATCCCGGCAAATCGTCGGGTGTGTGGTCGCTTGCGCGCACCGCTTCGATGCCGAACCGGCGGCCGAGAGCTGCGATCGCGGCCTTGTTGAAGTCCTCGGCTGCCAGATCGATCCGCCCGCCGCTCTCGATTACGAAGATGGAGGGCACTCTTTCGACCCGGTAAGCCCTGCTCACCGCGTAATCGGGTGGAGCGTCGACCAGTGTCCGCATCGAGAGGCCGAGCCGCTGCTGAAACTCGTGCGTATCCGGGACGTCGTCCTGCGAGATCGCGATGAGCTGGAACCCGCCGCCGGGAGCCGCGAGACGCTCCAGAAGCGGGAAGGCCGTCCGGCAGGCCGGGCATGTCACTTTGAAGAAGGCCAGCACCACGGGTCCGGCGCGAAGGGCGCCGCCCAGATTCCACACATCTCCATACAGGTCCGGCAACTGAAAGTCGGGCGCGGAACCGCCGGGCTGAATCATCGGGCGTTTTGTCTATTCATCCCGCATCTGCCGCACGAACGAGAGAATGTCGAAGCGTTTGATCTTGCGGCCGGGGAAAAAGCTGTTGACGGCTTCGGTTTCGTCGTCGAAGACCTCGAAGATTGTATCGATTTTGGTCATCACGATCAGTTCCAGATTGCGTCGGTTCAGATTCTCCAGTTTCACCACGCCATTCGCTGCCCGCAGGCGCGTCGAGCACATGACCATTGCGCCAAGTCCCGTGCTGTCCACGTAATCCACGTTCTGCATGTTCAGGATCAGCCGGGCGCCGGGCTGCGCCGCAATCGCCTCGAAAGCCGTGCGAAAAACGGAAACCTCGTCGCCCATTGTCAACCGGCCCTTCATGTCCAGCAAGGCGATCCCTTCCCGCTCTCTTCGCGCGATATCGAGACTCATCAGGAGCCATTATCCCTTGCTTGCCCGTTTCCCACCGCTTTTGGCGGGCTCTGTTTTACCGCCGTGCCGCTCGCCCGGCTGCTTCTGAGGCCTCGTGGGATAGCGCATCCGGAAGGACTCCAGCGTGTGGATGAGGGCCTCGGCCACCACGAAATTCCGGAACCACTTATGGTCGGACGGCACGACATACCAGGGGGCCTGTTTCGTGCTGCACTTCGCGATCGCATCCTCATAGGCTTCCTGATAGTTGTCCCAGTATTCGCGCTCCGCCAGGTCGGTGCTTGAAAATTTCCAGTTCTTGCGCGGATCGCCGAGGCGTTCGTCGAAACGCTTCTTCTGCTCTCCGCTGCTGATATGCAGAAAAAATTTCAGAATATGAACGTTGTTCCTCGCCAGCATTTTTTCGAAGTTATTGATCTGGGCATAGCGCGTTTTCCAGACGGCGGGAGGGACCAGCCCGTGGACGCGCGTGACCAGCACCTCCTCATAATGAGAGCGGTTGAAGATCCCGATGGCGCCTCTGGGTGGAACGGCAGCGTGTTCGCGCCAGAGGAAATCATGGTCGTGTTCGAGCGCGCTCGGCTGCTTGAACGAGGTCACTGTGCAGCCCTGCGGATTTACGCCGGACATGACGTGTTTGATCGTGCCGTCCTTGCCGGAGGCATCCATGCCCTGCAGAATGATCAGCAGTGAGCGTTTGTGCTCGGCATAAAGGAGATCGTGCAGCGCGGCGAGCTTGTCCACGTGGGAAGCAAGGGCGTTCAACGCATGGCCCTTCGAGACGCCGTGTGTGTCGTCCGGCGCAAACCGGCTCAGTTTGAATTTGCGGCCAGGGGGTGCCTGCAGGCTGTCGATATTCATCGGTTTCCATTCTGGCAGGTATGGAAACCGGACTGCCGGGATAGACTGATCAGAAAGCCTGATTTGCAGAAGCCCTGACCCGGAAAACCAATGTTGCGACCTGTGCTCGTGGTGTTTGTTCTTGTTCTGCCTGCGTTCGCGCAGAGTCAGGCGGCGCCCGCCTGGAAATTCGCCGTTTCGGGCGATTCGCGCAACTGCGGCGATGTGGTGATGCCGGCCATTGCTTCCGGCGTGGTCAAAAGCGGAGCCCGCTTTTACTGGCATCTGGGCGATTTCCGCGCGATCTACGACTTCGATGAAGATATAGCGCCACCCGCGACTCTCGACTTGCATCCGCCGCATCTCACGATCCTGAATTACCTGACGCGCGCCTGGCCGGATTTCATCGACCACCAGTTGAAGCCCTTCGGCTCGCTGGAATTGTTCCTCGGGATCGGCAATCACGAGACGGTTTACCCCAAGACCCGGGAGGCCTGGATTACTCAGTTTCAACCGTGGGTTAACAGCCCGCGTCTCCGCCGGCAGCGCGCGCAGGACCACGACAGCGGCGGGCCGCGTTCTTACTACCACTGGGTCATGAACGGCGCCATCGACTTCATTTCCCTGGACAACGCTTCCGGCAACACTTTCGACCCGGCACAGATGGCGTGGCTCCGGAAGCGTCTTGCCGCCGACCGGGCCTCGAAGACGATCACGACCGTCGTGGTCGGAATGCACGAAGCCCTGCCGGGAAGCAAGGGATTGAGCCACAGCATGTGCGACGCCCCTGCGGGCATCGAGCGGGGCCGCGAAGTGTACAACCTCCTCTGGAGCCTTCATCAGACGGGCAAGAAGATTTATCTGCTGGCCAGTCATTCGCACTTCGTCATGGACGACGTGTACAACACTGCGTACTGGAACGGAAAAGTGCTGCCCGGATGGATCGTCGGGACCGCGGGCGCCGTGCGCTACCGGCTTCCGACCGGAGAGGCTGCCGGGACGGTCGCCAAAACCGATGTCTACGGCTATCTGCTCGGCACGGTGATGACAGACGGAACCATTCAGTTCGAATTCCAGGAACTTGGGGTCGAGGATCTTCGCGCCGTGAACGCGAACCGCGTGCCGGATTCGCTGATCGGATGGTGCGTCGCGGAAAACCGGAACATGCAGCCTGCGGTTCGGACGGCCTGCGGGGTGGGGGATTAACCGCCGGGCCGGCCGAAGAGAAGGACAATACGGAGGAATGCCCGAACTCCCGGACGTTCTCGCCTACATCAGCGCGCTGGAACCGCGGATTACCGGCCAGACGCTCGATCGCGTGCGTCTGGCAAGCCCTTTCCTGCTGCGGACGGTCCAGCCGGCAGTT
>CAZXCO010000609.1:0-4099 GCA_964639095.1 uncultured Solibacteraceae bacterium | reverse complement strand
CGCGCACGGCGTCGCCGGTTGCGATCCCCCGCGGGGCGGCGTCGTCCGGATGCAGTTTGAGGACGGCAGTCTGGCGGTCATTTTCCGGCCGGTAGCCGAAGGTCGAGTTCATGCTGTCATCGTTCTTCGGGGAAATCAGCTCGATCGGATAGCGCGCCGCGAGGTCGCCGTCGCCGCGCCGCGATTCCACCGGCGGCTCGTAGTCGAGCGTCTCGGCATGAAACTCGCACTTGCCCGACGGCGTGCCGAATCCCCCGTCCGCGAAAGGCAGGAAAGGATCGCCGACATTCAGGCGGAGGGAATGCTCGGCCTCGAGCCGCGCGAGCGTAATGCCGTCGAGAAAAGGATGCCGCGTGTCGAGCACCGTGCGAATCATGTCGTCGTCGGAATCCCGGAAGCAGTCTTCGCCGAAACCCATGAGCGCGGCCAGCCGGCGGAAAATTTCCGTATTGGGCAGCGTCTCGCCCGGCGGATCGAGAGCGGGCCTCGCGAGTTGCAGATAGTAGTGGCCGTAGGCCAAATAGAGATCCGTGTGCTCGAGGAATGTGGTCACCGGCAGAACGATATCGGCGAAATCCGCGGTATCGGTCTGGAAATGCTCCAGCACCACGGTGAAGAGATCCTCACGCCGCAAGCCGCGCCGCACGACTCTTTGATCCGGCGCGATCGCGGCGGGGTTGGAATTGTAGACAACGAGCGCGTGAACGGGCGGATTCGCAGCTTCAGTGAGAATTCGTCCCAGTTCCGCCATGTTGACGATGCGGGCTTCGCGCGCGAGCGGAGAGGCGAACTGCAGATCGGGCCGTTCGAGGCCGTGACGGTTCAGATGAAAAGCCGCTGACGTGGAGAGCTGGACGCCGCCTCCGGGGTCCCGCCAGGCGCCGGTCAGCGCGGGCAGCAGTGAAATGGTCCGGACCGACATCGCGCCGCGCTCGGAGCGCTGCACCCCGTAATTCAGTCGGATCGCCGAGGGGCGTGTGATTGCGTATTCGCGCGCAAGTTGCACGATGTCCTCTGCCGGAATGCCCGTCAGTTCGGCCGCACGCGCGGGCGTCCAGGCGCGCACGCGTTCTTTGAGTTCCGCCGCGCCGAGCGTGTGGCGCTCGATGTAGTCGCGATCTTCAAGACCTTCGGCAAAGATCACGTGCATCATGGCGAGCGCGAGGGCCGCATCCGTGCCCGGGCGGATCGCGTAATGCCGGTCGGACAGCCTGCCGGTGCGGTTCCGGTGCGGATCGATGGTGTAAAACTTCGCCCCGTTGCGCCGCGCTTCCACGATAAACGGCCAGAGGTGGACGTTCGTCCCCAGAATATTCGCGCCCCACGCCAGGATGAGCTTTGCGTGCCGGAAGGCCTCGGGTTCGATGCCATAGCGCACGCCCAGCGCATCGTTCATACCTGCAGTGCCGGCGGCTGAACAGATGGTGCGATCCAGACGGGAGGCGCCCAGGCGGTGAAAGAAGCGGCGGTCCATGCCCGATCCGTTAAGGAGGCCCATCGTGCCGGCGTAACTGTAAGGCAGGATCGATTCCGGCCCGTAGCGCGCGCAGACGGATTTCAGCCGGTCCGCGATTTCTTCCAGAGCCTCGTTCCACGAGATCGGGCTGAAGCGGCCCTCACCTTTGGCTCCCACGCGCCGCAATGGGCGAAGCAGGCGCTCAGGCGAATACTCGCGTTCGAGGTAGCGCGCAACCTTGCCGCAGAGGAAGCCCCGCGTCACCGGATGCGCGGGGTTGCCTCGCAGTCTGGAACCGTGCCCCGAGCCGTCGATGTCGATAAGAAGAGAACAGGCGTCCGGACAATCCAGCGCGCAGACCGAATGGCGGGTTTGAGCAGCCTGCATGTCCAATTGTAATGAATCGGGATGGCGGGAACTTTGCGACGATAGCGGCGAACGGCGCGCCTTCCGGCAGGGACCCGGGCTTGCCACATGCCTGAAGCCCCTTTACGAATCGTGATTCCCGGCGGGACCGGTCACGTCGGGGTCATCCTCGCCCGCCATTTCCATGCGGAGGGCCACAACGTGACTGTGACCGGCCGGCATCCTGCCGCTGTGCCCTGGCGATTTGTTCAGTGGGACGGTCAGCCCCTGGGAGACTGGACAGCCGCAGTTGACGGCGCCGATGTGCTGATCAATCTCGCGAGATCAGAGAATCGCGTGTGAGAACCACACTGCTGCTGGGCGGGGCGATCGGAAAGTCACCGCATCCTCCCGCCGTCTGGATCAACGCGAGTACGGCTACCATCTACCGCCATGCGCTCGCGCACGCGTGGGATGCCTTCCTTACGGCTCCCGCTCCGCGAACGCGGAAGATTGCTCTTCGCAGCGCGATGACGATGAGCCCGGACCGCGGCGTGTTCAACGTTCTGGTCCGGCTGGTTCGCTTCGGCCTCGGCGGCAAAGCCGGTTCCGGCCGGCAGTACGTCTCCTGGATACATGAGCAGGACTTCGCTCATCCGGAACTGGATGGCGCAATAAACCTTGCGTCGCCCGATCCGCTGCCGGACGCCAAATTCCTGCGAATCCTGCGCGCAAGTTGGGGAACGCGCATCGGTCTGCCGGCCAGCGAGTGGATGCTCGAAGCCGGCGCGATTCTTCTCGGCACAGAGACCGAACTGATTCTCAAGAGCCGGCGGGTGGCGCCTGGCCGCCTGTTGGATGCCGGTTTTCAGTTCCGATTGGGGGTCTGGAACAACGCCGTCCGCGAACTGGTACGCAGATGGCGCCGTTGGACATGGGAACAGGCTATACTGAAAAAGTAACCGAACCATCCGCAACGCCCTCTTCCTTTCCGGCTTCGCTGATTTTTCCTTACACGAAAACCTTTTGAATGAATCAATTTTCTGACTTTGTCTCTTCCCCTGCATTGCGCAAAAACCTCGCGGCGCAGGGATTCGTTACGCCCACGCCGATTCAGGCGCAGGCGATCCCGCCCGCCACGCTGGGCCATGACGTCGTCGCCACTGCACAGACCGGCACTGGCAAGACACTCGCGTTCGCGCTGCCGATTCTGGCGTCTTTGAGCGGCAAACCCGCCGCGGCGGGCATTCAGGCTCTGATTCTGAGCCCGACCCGCGAACTGGCGCTGCAGATCCACCAGACCTTCCAGCTTCTCTCGCCGGGCTCCGGCATCCGGACGGCGGTTGCCGTCGGCGGCATGAGCGAAGCCGCGCAGTTGAAATCGATCCGCCAGGGCGCTCAGGTCCTCATCGCAACGCCGGGCAGGCTCTGCGATTTTCTCGACCGGAAGCTCGCCGGTCTCGCGGCAGTCCGGATCGTTGTGCTCGACGAAGCGGACCGCATGCTCGACATGGGCTTCCTGCCTGCCGTCGAAAGCATTCTCCGGAAAACGCCCTCCACCCGCCAGACTCTGTTCTTTTCGGCCACCATGGAGCCTTCCGTGGCGCGGCTGATCGGCAAACACCTGAAAAATCCGGTCCGCATCGCCGTCGGGTCGGTTACGCGGCCTGCCGATCAGATCGACATGCACGTTTATGAAGTCGAGCAGGAGAGCAAGTTCGCTCTGCTCGAGCATCTGCTGGCCTCGAACCAGGGCTCGTTCCTGGTTTTCGCGCGCACGAAACGAGGCGCCGAGCGCCTTGCGCGGAAGTTGCACACTGCGGGCGTAAAAGCCACCGCGATTCACGGCGACCGCTCGCAGAATCAGCGCAATATGGCATTGCGCGGATTTCAGGACGGCCGGTATCGCGTGCTCGTCGCCACCGACGTCGCTTCGCGCGGAATTCACGTCGATGACATCGCCCACGTCGTGAACTTCGACCTGCCGCAGCAGGCTGAGGACTTCATTCACCGCGCCGGCCGCACAGGCCGGGCCGGAGCCCGGGGCGTGGCTTCCACATTCGCATCCCGCGCGGAGCGCCGGGAAGTACAGAACATCGAGCGTGTACTGAAAATGCGCCTGACCGTGAAGGAAACGCCGGAATCCCTCAAGCGTGACGAAAAAATCGCGACCGTGATTGAAATGCCGCTCGCGAAAACCGTCGCGAGCCGGACGCAATCGTTCCGGCCGCGCCGCCGCTTCGGCACACGCCGTTAGCGAACGGCTCTAATAGCGCTGATTGATGATCGCGGTCTGGA
>CAZXCO010000608.1:0-2034 GCA_964639095.1 uncultured Solibacteraceae bacterium | reverse complement strand
AAATCCTTCACATAATGGCTGGGCGACCACTTGGCATAGTCGTCCGGATTGTCCCAGGGCGTACCGCCGAACTCCCAGATGGGGAACCACAGCTCTTCCGTGCTCTCCGCTTCCTCGCGCAGATCGAAAACGCCGGCGTGCGAGACAAAGGCTTTGAAGCGATTGGTGTGGCCCAGCATCCAGTTGATCATGTAACCGCCGTAAGATCCCCCGGCCGCGGCCATGTGGTCGCCGTCGACATAAGGGAGCCTGGTAACGTAGTCGGTCACCGCCATCAGGTCATCAAAGGGTTTGCCGCCCCAGTCCTGATTGATGTCGTCGGTGAATTTCTGACCGTAACCGATCGAGCCATGCGGGTTCGGCATCACGACGACATAGCCAGCCGCGGCGAAGACCTGGGCGTTCCAGCGGTAGGTCCATTCTTCGCCCCATTCGCCCTGAGGGCCGCCGTGTATCAGAAGAAGCAGCGGATATTTGCGGGCCGCAGTGAAGCCCGGAGGCTTGAGCAGGAAGCTCTGGATCTGCGTGTTGTCCGCGCCCGTGACCCAGAAATCCTCGAAAGGCGTGAGCTGATACTCGGCGAGCAGGGCGTCATTCAGATGCGTGAGAGGAATCGCCGCGCCGCCGCTGGAGGATGCTTTGCAGATCTCGACGGGAGCCTCGCCGCTCTGGCGCGTGAAAACGATGGTCCGGCTGTCAGACGTGAACTGCATATCGTCGAGCGTGTTGTTGCCCGTGATCGCGATGCGTGCGCCGCCGCCCTCAACTGCCACGAACTGAATGGCCTGGTGGCCGCGGTCTTCGACGGTGAAGAAGAGCCGGTTCGAATCGGGCGCCCAGGTGAAGCTGTTGACCGAACGATCGATGGCCTCGGTCGGAACGGTCAATTTCCCGCTCGCTCGTTCCAGGACCACAAGACGCCAGCGGTCGCTCTCGTATCCCGCCCGCTGCTGAGAACGGTAAGCGAGATACCTGCCGTCCGGAGAGTAAGAAGGAGAATTGTCGGCGCCGGGGTTGCTCGTGATCTTGCCGGGCTGGCCCCCCTGGATGGGGACCACGAAAAGATCGTTGTTGGTGCCGGCGGCGGGAACCGCGTCCGTATTCATCGAGTAGCAGACTTCGTGGCTGTCGGGTGAGATCGCATAATCGTCGGGACCGCCGAGGGAAAATGGCGGGACCTCGCGATCGCCGGGCGAAAGATCGGCGACCTTGCCATCCGCGAGCGAGATGGAGAGGATGTGGCTGCGCCGGTTCCCTTCCCACTCGGTCCAATGGCGGTAGAGGAGACCTGTGATCAGGCGGGCCTTGACCTTATTCTGCTTCTCGTCGTCGACATGCCTTTTGTTGCAGGCTTCGTCGAAACCTGCCGCGGTGGTGCATTCGGGATAGACCCGGCTGGTGACGACAAGATATTTGCCGTCGGGAGACACGATTTCGCCCTCGGCCTCCGTGGAAAGATGAGTGATCCGGGAAGGATCGGAGCCGTCGGCGTTCATGCTCCAGATCTGCGAGACATCGCCGGTCGTGGAGACGTAATACAGCCGCTTGCCGTCGGGAGACCAGCGGGGGCGGTCCGCGAGATCGGCGAGTTTGCGCGGTGCGCCGCCTTCGAGCGGCACGGTCCACACGCTGTGCAGGCTCTTGTTCGCCGCGACGTCCGGAACGCTGACGGCAAAGGCGACGGTTTTACCGTCAGGCGAAAGCTGCGGATCCGCGACGCGCTGGATTTTCAGGAGGGCCGAGGTGTCGAAAGGTATCTTCTGGGCGAAGAGAAGAGACGGGGCAAGCAGGAAAGCCAGCCACGCGAGACTACGCATATAGACAGAATTATCTCGCACGGGGAACAGAGCGAGAGATTATGGCGCACGCGAGTATCAGGCAGCCGCCGGACGTGGTCCGCGGATCGGAACAACCACCGCAGGCCCCGGAGTCGGCGCGCCGCCCGGCGTGCCGCGGCGCTGAATTGCCAGCAGACGGCGATGGGCCTGAAAATACTGGCGCGCGTAACGCCATTCACAGCGGCCGATCAGATCG
>CAZXCO010000607.1:0-4761 GCA_964639095.1 uncultured Solibacteraceae bacterium | reverse complement strand
TAACCCCGAGATTGTCCTGCCCTTCGCCGATGAGCTGCGTATCGGTTACGCTCACCGAGACAGTGGACTGCGGGGTGGTTCCGGTGGCCGCACTGGTGAGCAGCGGGCTTCCGGTGGGGCCTCCGATACCGGGGGGCGTTTCGTTCACGCTCAGCGGCACGCCGCGCAGCGTGCCGCCGCCCTGGGCGCGGTAGGTATCCGTGGTCGCCATGCGAACGCCATAGCGTTCGACTTCGAGGTCCAGATTATTCTCGAGCGCCAGCGCGATGGCGTCCTGCAGCGAAAGATAGAGCTGCCCGGCGCGAATCAGGCTGTCGAGTCGCGAGGAATCGTGAAAATCGGAAGAGGACACCGAGCCGGGCCGGAAGTCACCGCGCAGAAAACCGGAATTCCAGATCACGCGCGGCGAACGATCCGTCCCGGCCGCGGTTGGAGGAGGCGCCGTTTGCGCCGTAACGGGCGAAATCTGCAGGCAGCAGAGCGATACCGCCAGTGCCTGTGCAGGCCAGCGTTTATTCATTTGTTCGTTGCTCCAGGGAATGCAGAAGTGCTTACTGCTTGAGGGCCGCGGCGGCGGCCGAACAGGACTTTATGCAAAAAATATTTTCCCCTCAGGAGTCTGCCGTTCTGTTTGCGCTCGCGCCGGCAGTTCGATCTAGAGGCGTAAGAATCAGTATAAAGGTTAGCTCAGCGGCAACTCCGGAGGGGCTCCGGACGAAGTCTGATGGCTGATCGTGAAGCTGCCGCCAGGGATTTATGCCACCTTCCCTGCGGGTAAGATGTAGATGAATGCTCCTTCGTCATTTGCGCCGATTTGCGGGAATCCTGCTGGTGCTCCCGGCGGCTGCTCTGCTTTCCGCGCAGGTCATCGAGTATGAGGCGAACGGGCTCAAATACCAGACCCTCAGCCGCAAAGGTCTGACTATCATCGTGACGCACATGCCCAATCACGTGGCAGGCTTCGGGTTGATCGAAGTATCGATTTCGAACGGGTCCGATTTCTATTGGACCGTGCAGCCCGAGGATTTCTCGTATGTGAAGCAGAACATCCCGGCCACGGCGATTTCGGCGTCTCAGGTGGTGGACGTGCTGCTCGACAAGGGCAGCCATTCCGACGTGGTGAAGCTCGTGACGTCCTACGAAAATCTGCTCTACGGCATTCCGAACATGCGTTCGACAAACGGCTACGAGCAGCGGCGGCAGAATGCCATGTCGCTGGGCATCAATGCCAGGCTGAAAGCTGCGGCAACGGCTTCGGCCATTGCGCTGACCCAGACGCGCCTCGCGCCGGGTCAGTCCACCGATGGCTCCATCTTCATTCCGTTGACGCGTGAATTGAAATCGCTCACGGGCGGCCATCTCGTGTTCCGCTCCAACGGCGAGATCTTCCAATTCAACTCGGATTAACCAGGCGCATAGCGGATTTCGCTCTTCGCGCCAGCAGGATGTTCTCTTACAGTCGATGAAATCCCGGGCGGACTCTCGCGTGCCTTGCCATACCTGTGTCCCAGCCCGCAACGCTTCAGATGGTGGATGGCGAGGTCAGCTCCAATATCGGGGGTGTTCAGGTTCTGTTCGATGGTTATCCCGCGCCTCTGCTCGATCAATGCCGTGGTTCCTTTCGAAGTGGCGGGCCGGCAGCAGGTTTCCGTGCAGGTAATCGACGATGGTGCGAATCTGCCGGCCGTCAGCGTCCCGGTGGCGGATGCCGCCGGGAATCTTCACGCTTGATGGGTCGGGCGCGGGGCTCGACGGTTTCCCTCTACCTGACCGGCGCGGGGATGATGCAGCCGACGCCAGCGGACGGCAGCCTCGGGACCGGCGCCGCCAAAACCGTTCTCAAACCGTCGCTTTCGGTGTCGGGCATCGCCGCGCCCGCGGTCCTCTATGCCGGGTACGCTCCTTTCGAAGTACAGGATGTGCAGCTCAATTTCCAGATCCCTGCGAGTGCTTATCAGTCCGGCGATGTTCGGTAACGGTGAGCTTCGGCGATGTCAATCCTTCGGTCCCCAGGCAGGCGCTGGTCTGGCCCGATCTCAAATGAAATTTCGCTCGCCGGCCGCCGCCCGAATATCTCTTTGCGGGCGGCCCCTCCACAGGGGCGAGTTGAGGCTTCCCTCCGCAGCCTGCTACCATCAGGACATCGTTTCGGATGTGCCTCCATGCCTCAATCACTTTCGGAGTTGCCCCGCACACTGGGAGAGTTGCGCGTCAGCGCCTTTCCTGAAGAACGCCTGGCCCGCCGCACGGTAAAAGACGAGCTGCGCGCCAACCTGATCTGCAAATTACAGCGCCGGGAAGAACTCTTTCCCGGCATCGTCGGTTACGAGGAGAGCGTTGTTCCCCAGGTCGTCAACGCCATTCTCTCCCGCCACAACTTCATTCTTCTAGGCCTGCGCGGTCAGGCGAAAACCCGGCTGATCCGCATGCTCACGACATTGTTCGATCCGTGGATGCCGTACGTCGCCGGCTGCGAAATCCACGACAATCCTTACGCGCCGATCTGCCGCCAGTGCCGCGTGCTCATTGAGGAAAAGGGCGATGCGACACCAATTGCCTGGCTGCAGGCCGCGGATCGCTATGTCGAGAAACTCGCGACGCCTGACGTGACCATCGCCGACATGATCGGCGATATCGACCCGATCAAGGCCGCGCGGAGGGGGCAGGATATCTCGGACGAACTGACGGTCCATTACGGGCTGATCCCGCGGGCTAACCGGGGAATCTTCGCCATCAACGAGCTGCCCGACCTTGCGGGGAAGATCCAGGTCGGTTTGTTCAACATCATGCAGGAGGGGGACGTGCAGATCAAGGGCTATCCGGTCCGGCTGCCGCTCGATCTGCTGCTGGTATTTACTGCGAACCCGGAAGACTATACGGCCCGCGGCAAAATCATCACGCCTCTCAAGGACCGGATCGGGAGCGAGATTCGGACCCACTATCCGGTCACACTCGAACACGGCATCGAAATCACGCGCGCCGAGGCATGGATCGATCGCGAGGCGGGCGTGGAAGTGCGCCTCCCCGGCTATATCGCCGAGATCATCGAGCAGCTTGCATTCTCCGCCAGAGACGACAAGCGCGTCGACAAGCGTTCGGGCGTTTCGCAGCGGCTGCCGATTTCCGTCACAGAAAACGTGATCTCGAACGCCGAGCGGCGCGCCATTGAAAATGGTGAGTCGGTGGCGGTGCCGCGGGTTCCCGATATCTACGCCGCCCTGCCGGCGATCACGGGCAAGATCGAACTCGAGTACGAAGGCGAGCTGAAGGGCGGCGATGCGGTGAGCCGTGAACTGATCCGCACCGCCGTAGGCAAGATCTACAACCGCTATTTCGAGGGCGTGAACATGCAGCCCGTCGTGCAGTGGTTCGATATCGGGGGCACGCTCAAGCTCGAAGAGGATGTGAGCGCGGCCGATGTGGTCCGCCAGCTCAATGGCATTCAGGGCCTGATGGAAAAGACGCGAGCGCTCGGATTGAGCGCGAACGAGCCGGATGCGATGCGGGCTTCCGCCGGCGAGTTTATTCTTGAAGGGCTCTACGCGCACCGGAAGATCAGCCGTTCGGAAGAGCGCGGCTTTACGGCGGAAGAACGAAAACGTCCCGTTCAGGACCCGGACGACAATCCGAAAGCCCGGCAGCGGCGTCAATTTAATTAGAGCCTTTTTGCGGCCGCGCGAATGGCGGCCTGGGGGTGGAGATGAAGTGGATCCGGTTCTCGAAATTCACCGGGGAAGATTTCGGCATCGACGCCAACGATCTGATGCAGGCGCTCGCCGATTTTTTCCTGCAGAGCGGCTTCAATAACCCCTACATGCAGTTCCACGAATGGAACCAGCAGACTCTCGAAGACCTCAAGAGAGCCATTCAGGAAGCACTCGAAAGCGGCCAGCTCTTTCCCGACGACCAGATGCAGCAGATGCTCGAAAAGCTGGCCGCCATGTCGCCGGAACAACTGGACCAGTTACTCGACAATCTCGTCCGGAAGCTCATCGAAGAGGGGCACATCACGACGGAGGAGGATGCCGAAGCGGCGCCCGGACAGGGAGGAGGGCAGGGGAAAGACAGCCAGGCGCGGTTCGAGGTCACGGACAAATCGCTCGATTTCCTCGGATTCAAAACGTTGAAGGACCTGCTCGGCTCGCTCGGCAAATCGAGTTTCGGCCGGCACGACACGCGCGATCTCGCGACCGGAATCGAATCCTCCGGTTCATCGAAGCTGTACGAATTCGGCGATACCCTGAATCTCGATATCAGCGAGACGCTCTTTTCGGCATTCCGGCGCGAAGGCGTCAAGGTTCCGATCGATCTGGAGTATTCGGACCTGCACGTTCACCAGTGCGAATACCAGAGCTCCTGCGCGACGGTGCTGATGCTCGATTGCAGCCACAGCATGATCCTTTACGGCGAGGACCGGTTTACGCCGGCCAAGCGCGTCGCGATGGCCCTGACGCACCTGATCCGTACCCAGTATCCGGGAGACAGCCTGCGCTGCGTTCTGTTTCACGATTCCGCTGAAGAGCTGCAGATCAGCCAGCTCGCGCGCGTGCAGGTGGGTCCCTACTATACAAATACGCGCGACGGCCTCATTCTGGCGCAGCGGCTGCTGCAGCAGGAAAAAAAGGACATGAAGCAGATCGTCATGATCACGGACGGCAAGCCCTCCGCGCTGACGCTCGAAGACGGACGCACCTACCGGAATGCCTTCGGGCTCGATCCGCTGGTCATCAGCCGCACGCTCGAAGAGGTGAACCGCTGCAA
>CAZXCO010000606.1:0-7420 GCA_964639095.1 uncultured Solibacteraceae bacterium | reverse complement strand
GTGCACGGCATGCCGAACCCGAAGCGGATTATAAAAGGCGGCGACGTCGTGTCGATCGATACAGGCGTCCAGCTGGAAGGATATTTTGGCGATTCAGCGCTGACGGTGGGAGTTGGCGAACTGAGCGAACAGGCGAAGAAGCTTCTGAGGGTGACCCAGGAATCGCTGGAGCTGGCGATTGACAAGGTTCGCGAAGGCAATCGCCTGTTCGATATCTGCGGGACGGTCGAGAAACACGTTGTGGAGAACGGTTTCTCGATCGTACGGGAGTATGTGGGGCACGGGATCGGAACGCAGCTGCACGAAGAACCGCAGGTTCCGAATTACATCGACAAGCGGAACGAAAATCCGCGGCTGCGCGAAGGGATGGTGCTCGCGATCGAGCCGATGGTGAACGCCGGAAAGCCCGAGGCGAAGGTCCTGAAGGATAAGTGGACGGCGGTGGCGCGGGACGGGTCATATTCGGCCCATTTCGAACACTGCGTAGCGGTGACGGCGGACGGGCCCTGGGTTTTGACCCGGCCGTGACGGTGGAGGCCGTCGTCGTCGAGGAATTGCCGAGCCTGCTGTACCGGCTCGAGTTGAGCAACAAGTCGCAGGTTCTCGCCCATGGGGCGGGGGCAGCGGTAAGAAACTGGGTCCGGCTGCTGCCGGGCGACCGCGTGGAAGTCGAGCTCGGGGAGCACGATTTAACGCGGGGACGGATTGTCAGGAAGATTGGGTCGTAATTTATGAAAGTTCGCGCGTCAGTCAAGAAAATCTGCGACAAGTGCAAGTTGATCCACCGCGAAGGCGTGGTGCGGGTCATTTGCGTCAACCCGAAACACAAGCAGCGGCAGGGTTAGAGGAGTAACGAAATATGGCACGTATTGCGGGCGTTGACCTGCCACCGAAGAAGCGGGCGGAGATCGGTCTCACTTATATTTATGGCATCGGCCGGACTCGTTCGAAGAGCCTGCTCCACCGCGCGGGCATCGATGCGGAAAAGAAGATCGGCGATTTGACGGAGGAAGAGGTCAACCGCGTCCGTCAGATCCTCGAAGAGGAAGGCGCTGTGGAAGGCGACCTCCGCAAGGAAGTGTCCCTCAATATCCGGCGCCATATCGAAATGGGATCCTATCGGGGGCTGCGGCACCGCCGCGGGCTGCCGACCCGGGGCCAGCGAACCCATACCAACGCGCGCACCCGCAAGGGACCGCGTAAGGGCACGGTGGCCAACAAGAAGAAAGCGACGGCGAAGACTTAATGGCGAAAGCACCAGCGAAGGGCACGAAGAAAAAAACCTTCAAAAAGAAGGAAAAGCGCGTCGTGCATGTGGGCGTCGTGCACGTGCAGGCGACGTTCAACAACACGATCGTCACGATCTCCGATCCGGAAGGGAATACGGTGTCATGGTCGAGCGCGGGTTCCCTCGGGTTCCGCGGCTCCCGCAAAGGCACACCATTTGCCGCGCAGCAGGCAGCTCTGACGGCGGCGAACAAGGCGAACGAAGTGGGCTTGCGGACGGTGGAAGTACGGGTGAGCGGCCCGGGTTCGGGGCGTGAATCGGCCGTGCGCGCGCTGGCGACTGCCGGGCTCGACGTCCGGTCGATCCGCGACACGACGCCGATTCCGCACAACGGGTGCCGCCCGCCGAAAAAACGCCGCGTTTGAAAACGATCAGCAGGATCTGTGCGGGAACTCGGGTTTCCGCGAGGATGCAGTAGAAGAAGACAAGAGAAGTGAAGCGGGACGAAGGCGACAGCCGTAAACCGCACGTGACAGAGTAGAGGAGATTTCAATTTGGCACGTTATCGAGGCCCGGTGTGCCGGCTTTGCCGGCGCGAGGGCATGAAACTGTTTCTGAAGGGCGAGCGCTGCCACACGGAAAAGTGCGCCATCGAACGCCGCAATTTCGTTCCCGGACAGCACGGAAAAGACCGTAAGGCGAAGATCGTCGGCTATGGCCTGCAGCTTCGCGAAAAGCAGAAGGTCCGCCGCATCTACGGCGTTCTGGAAGCCCAGTTCCGCAACACCTATGGCAAGGCGGCCCGCATGAAGGGCATCACCGGCGAGAACCTGCTGGGCACGCTCGAACGGCGTCTGGACAGTGTGATCTACCGGATGGGCCTCGGGGCGAGCCGTTCGCAGGCGCGCCAGATCGTCCGCCACGGGCACATTCAGGTAGATGGCCGGAAAGTCAATATCCCCTCGTACATCGTGAAGCCCGGCCAGGAAGTGTCGGTGCGGGAGTCGAGCAAGAACAATCCCACCATTCTGGCCTCGCGCGACGCCACGGCGCACGCCCCGTCGCCTTCGTGGATGGATGTGGATCGCGAAAATCTGAAGGGCCGCATCAACAGCGTGCCGCGGCGCGACGAACTGGTGCAGATCCCCATCAACGAGCAGTTGATCGTCGAATTGTACAGCAAGTAAAGATACAGCAGGCAAGACAGGTAAACCGGCAGTTTGCAGTAAAATCCGGCGTGAGCGGATTGAGATAAAGCCACGCCGCAATTGGAGTGGAAACAAAACGTATGTTCAAGGGATTTCAAAAACCCAAGCGTCTGGTCGCCAATACCGAGACCCTGACGGAGCGCTTCGGGCAGTTCACCGCCCAGCCTTTCCAGCGCGGTTTCGGCACCACCATCGGCAATTCGCTGCGTCGCGTGCTCCTTTCGAGCATTGAAGGCGCGGCCATAACCGCGATCCGCATTGAAGGCGTGGATCACGAATTCAGTCCCATCCCCGGCGTTGTCGAGGATGCGACCGATATCATCCTGAACCTGAAGCAGGTGCCGTTCAAGGTGATCGGCGAAGGGGTGAAGACGGTGAGGATCGTGGCGGACAAAGCCGGCGAGGTGTTCTCCGGCCAGATCCAGACCGATGCCGACGTGGAAGTCCTGGACCGCAATCTGCACGTCGCGACGGTGAGCGAAGGCGGCAAGCTCGACATCGAGATGCGGTTGAAAACAGGCCGCGGCTATGTGAGCGCGGACAAGAACTTCGACGAGGATCTGGCGATCGGCTACATCCCGATCGATTCGGTTCATTCGCCCGTGCGCAAGGTGAATTTCACGGTGGAAGCGGCCCGCCTCGGCCAGATGACCGACTACGACAAGCTTACGCTCGAGGTCTGGACCAACGGTGCGATTTCGCCGCAGGACGCGATCGGACATGCCGCGAAGCTGCTGAAGGATCACATGACGATCTTCATCAACTTCGAAGAGGTCACCGAAGCCGCGGAGGAACCGGCCGAGCGCAGCATGGATCGCGTGAGCGATCAGTTGAACCGCAGCGTGGAAGAGCTGGAGCTCTCGGTTCGTTCCTACAACTGCCTCAAGAACGCCGGCATTCAGACGATCGGCGAGCTGGTGCAGAAGACGGAATCGGAGATGCTGCGGACGAAGAACTTCGGGCGCAAGTCCCTGAACGAAATCAAGGAAATTCTCCAGACCATGGGCCTGGCGCTCGGCATGAAACCCGATGCGCACGGCCGTTTGATCGCGCCGCCGCCTCCTCCGCCGGGTTCGGTCAGCGAGGAGATTCCCGACGAGGAACAGTTCGCGTAAAGGTCGCGGCTGTTCAGGAGAGAAGGATCATGAGACATCGATTTGGCAATGCAAAACTGAAGCGGGACATCGGGTCGCGCAATAGTCTTTTCAAGAATCTGACCACGAGCGTCATCCAGGAAGAGCGCGTGATCACGACCGTTCCGAAGGCGAAGGCCGTACAGCCGCTGGTCGAAAAGATGATCACTCTCGCCAAGCGCGATACGCTGCACACCCGCCGTCAGGCGGCCGCTTTTCTGACCACCCCGAAATCCGTTCAGAAGCTGTTCGACACGCTCGGGACGCGCTTCGGACAGCGGGCGGGCGGCTATACGCGCATTACGCGTCTCGGAAACCGGCGGGGCGACGGCGCCGAGCTGGCAATGCTGGAACTGGTCGGCTCGGAGCTGGTGAAGCGCGCGGCGGAACGTGCGAAACGCAAGGAAGAACGGCTGAAGGCGCAGCGCGAAGGGCAGGAAACGGAAGAAGAAGACAACGCGTAGCGGAAGTCCCGCAGCCAATCCATAGGCCTGTAGAACAAAAAAGACCTGTAGAAACAAAAAAAGTCGCGAGCCGGTCAGCCGGTCTCGCGACTTTTTGCTTATTCCTTTGCTCCTCGCGTACCAGGAAACAGAAAGCCAGGCAAATTTTTTGGAGTACTACCCGAAAATTAGTACTGCTTCCGGCTGTTGTCCATTGTGAATTCCAATACGCCTCAATTATTATCAAGCATCAGGAAATTGTAATTAAAAACAGGACGAGCGATCCTGTCGGAGGAAGTCATTGAAAACAGGAACAAAACTCTTTCTCACCATTCCCCTGGCTGCCGCCCTGAGCGCCCTGCCGGCGCTCTCGGCGGACATCATGCCGGATCTGTCCACGGCGCCGTCGGGCTGGACCGTGGATCGTTATGCTCCGGATTCGTTCCAGAATATCGGGACGGTCAATGGCGTCGATAACGTCCTGCAGATCGGGATCAGCGATGCCGAAGGCTCCGCCAACCGCGGCGCACAGGGCTCCACTTTTTACAACACGCAAGGCATGAGCTATGCCATCACCGGAGGAGCGGGAGATGATATCGCCGTCCAGATATACATCCCGTCGGCATGGCAGGACACGAGCAGCGGCGACGTTCGATCCGATTTGTGGGTCCAGACATCCGGCACGCAGACGCCAGGCGACAGCCCCTATTACGCCATTCTCGGATTTACGAATTTCGGCACCAACAACCGGGCGGGCGATCAGGGCGGCGCTTTCGAGTATTGGGACGATAACACCAGCGAATGGACTGCGTCGGCCGCGCCGGTGAATTACGGTCAATGGAATACCCTGGACATTCAATATACGGGGGCCGAATTCGACTATATCGTGAACGGCGTACAAAACGGAGAGGTCAGCGATCTGGCGGGAGAAGCGGGCGCCGACCTGACACGGATCTTTCTGGAAGCGTATAACTACAACGACCCGAACTTCGGCGCGTCTTACGGCGCGTCAGGGGTCTCGCCCGACCACCCGCTGAATTACGCTGTGGATTATGCGAATGTCTCGCCGACGCCGGAACCGGCAACGCTCGGCCTGCTGGGGCTGGGTCTGATCGCGCTCGCGATTGGCGCCCGCCGGAAACGTGAGATCTGAAAGGGAACGTCACGATGGGAGGGCCGCCGAGCGGCACCGCGACGCGGTTCTCCCGCCGATTTGCTGCCTATTCTGTTTCGGCTTCGCCTTCCATGGCGGCACGCCTTCCTGACTGCCGCGCGTCGCGAATCACCTGCCTCGCTTTCTCCAGATAGCTTTCCGGCACCTGCACCTGAAATTCAAGATTCGGCAGGATGTGCGGGCCGACCACCATGGATGGGATGCTGTTCGCGTCCAACACCGTCTTGATGGCGAGTGCCTCCATCTCGGCATCGTAGTTCGATGAACTGAATACCAGCGCCATTCCCTCATCACGTTCGGAAATCGTACGTTCGGTATCGTTTTCCATAAGTCCACCATAGCGTGATCCCTGCGCCCCCACATTAGAATGGGTGTGAGGATCGACACATGGAAGAAGGGAACAACAATTTCGGCTGGTTTCTCGCAGGACTCGTTGTCGGGGCGGCGGGCGCAATTCTGGTGGCGCCAAAGTCCGGCAAGGACACAAGAGACTACATCACTCAGACAACGAAAGACAGCCGCGAGGCGATGGAGACCAGCGGGCGTGAACTGATGGAGCGCGGCAAGGATCTTTACGAACAGGGCAAGAAGATCGTTGAGGATGCGAGCGAGCTGTTCGAGCGCGGCCGGAAGCTGGTTCAGGGCTGAGGCGGCGCGGACTTGCAATCATTGACAGTCGGGAGCGTCCGCATTCACCTTGTGCGGGTTGGCTCCTATTGGTGGGATGGCGGCGCCATGTTTGGCGTCGTGCCCAAGACTCTATGGTCAAAGCACGAGCCCAGCGACGACTTGAATCGCATCGAAGCGGGCTTCAACTGTTTCGTCGTGGAAACAGCCGGACAGCGGATTCTGATTGAAACCGGCGGCGGCGTGCGGCACGATGAGCGTGCGCGCGACCGGATGCGGCTGCCCGACCCGCCCCGCCTGACCGAGGTTCTGGCAGCGGACGGGTTCGATCCGGAGTCGATCGATCTCGTGATCAACACGCACCTGCACTGGGACCACTGCGGGGGAAATACGGTGGACGACGGGGGGCGCGTCCTCCCCGCGCTGCCGTGCGCGCGCTACGTCACACAGCGGGGAGAGCTGGAACACGCGCGCGAGAGGCACCCGCGCGATGCGGTGAGCTACCGCGCTGTCAACTACGAGCCGCTGATGGAAGCCGGCCGGATGCAGTTGCTTGACGGCGATAACGAAGTCGCCCCGGATGTCGAAGTGCGGGTTGCGCCAGGCCATAACCGGGACATGATGATTGTGCTGGTGAGGTCGGGCGGGGAAACATGGTGCCACTTTGCCGACCTCGTCGAGTACGCGTCGCAGCTCACACCGACCTGGGTGAGCGCCTTCGATCTGTTTCCGCTGAAAACCATCGCCAACAAGACTGAACTGCTGGGACGCGCCGCCGCTGAAGGATGGTGGTGCAGCTTCGGGCACGATCCCAGGGTGGCTTTTGCGAAGATTGAAGTAGCGGAGGGAAAGTGGCGCACGCGGAAAACGCTCCCCTGACACTTCCGGAGTTCCGGAACGAGCCGTATACGGATTTCTCTCAGCCGGCGAACCGCCGGCGCATGGAAGAGGCGCTGGCGCGGGTGAAGGCGCAGCTTGGCCGCGAGTACGACATCATCATCGCGGGCGAGCGCGTTCGCACAGCGGAAAAGCTGAAATCGACGAATCCGGCGCGCCCGGACGAAATCGTCGGAATCCATCAGAAGGCGACTCCGGAGCTTGCGGAGCGGGCGATTGAGACGGCATACCGGAACTTCGCGATCTGGAGCCGGACGCCGGCGGAAGACCGTGTGCGGATGCTGCTGAAAGCGGCGTCGCTGATCCGGGAGCGCAAGTACGACTTCGACGCCTGGATGGTGTACGAGGCAGGCAAGACCTGGCTCGAGGCCGAGGCAGAGGTCGCCGAGGCGATCGACTTCTGCGAGTATTATGCGCGGGAAATGCTGCGGCTCTCCGGTCCGCAGAGCGTGGTGCAGCTTCCCGGCGAACAGGATGAGCTGCGGTACCTCCCGCTCGGAGCGGGTGTGGTGATCCCGCCATGGAATTTCCCTCTGGCGATTCTGTGCGGAATGACGACGGCGGCTCTGGTCACCGGGAATACGGTCGTCATCAAGCCATCGAGCGAGACGCCGACGATCGCGGCCGTGTTCGCCGCGACGCTGCTCGAAGCGGGCTTCCCGCCGCAGGCGTTCTGTTTTCTGACTGGAAGCGGCGGCGCCATCGGCGAT
>CAZXCO010000605.1:0-2117 GCA_964639095.1 uncultured Solibacteraceae bacterium | reverse complement strand
GCTCGCCCGCCGGATGCAGCAGGACTGGCTCGGAGCAGTGGAATCGTTCCGGCAGTTCCGCCCGGATCTCGACGTGGTTCTCACGCATGTGGATGATCGCTTCGATACCGGCATGCGGGAATCCATAGGCGCGGATGCGGCGCAGGTTCTGCCGCTGCTCGACCATGACGATTTCACCTTTCTGATCGAAGATCCCGCGACGATATGGAATCTCGGTCCCCAGCGGTATCCCGAAATCGCGAAGCGCTATCGGCCTTTGACAGGACATCCGGAAAAACTGGCCATCGACATCAATATCGTGAACCGCTATCAGGATGTTTACCCGACAAAACAGCAGACCGGCAGTGAGCTCTTCGAACTGGTGCATATGGCGGCGGCTTCATTCCCGCGCGTGGCCCTCTACTTCGAAGACAGTATCCTGAAGCCGGACCTCGGCCTGCTCGCCGCATCCTCAGCCGTTGTGACGCACTACGAGAAAGGGCGGGGGCACGTCACCGTCGACACCCCCAGCGGTATCGAGCTCAACTGGACGGCTCCGGGCGCATTGGTGGATGGGCAACCGTGGCCCGTGCTCTCTGAGTCGGTGGTGCGTCTGCCGCCCGGGTCACATACCGTACAAGCCGCTGCAAAACGGGACGGTATCGCGCTGATCGACCTCAACGCGGATTTGCTCTCAGCGTCCGCTGCCCCGTCCGGCGGCGCCATGCATTTCAAATACTCCAGCGGCAGCCGCGCCATCGCGCGATTCGATCGCAAACCGTCGCACTTCGAAATCGACGGCAAAGTGCACGCCACAGACTGCGCGGCAGCGGGCGAGTGCGTGGTGCTTCTGCGCCGCGGTACTCATCGCGTCGACGCGGAGTGATTCCGATCGAAAGGAGCATATATAATCTCCCCTTTCGAAGATGCCGGCCTGGAACGTCACTGCGATCGCGCGCGAGCTGATGGCCGCCTGGACTGGCGGTATGCCCCTCGCTCTTCCACCGCCCTCAAACGATGCGGATTTCGACCTGAATACGGCCTATGCCGTGGAAGCCGAGATCCAGCGAATACGCACCGAAGGCGGGCGCAGGGTGGTGGGGCGCAAAGTGGGCTACGCAAACCGGGCCATGTGGCGCGCCCTCAAACTGGAGACACTCGTCTGGGCGTCAATGTACGACGATACGGTTCACTTCGCATCGGATCTGGAACAACTCCCGGTCTCGCAGTTCATCTCTCCCCGGATCGAGCCCGAAATCGTGTTCAAACTGAAGACGCCGATGCTTTCCGGCGATTTCGACGCCTCGCGCGCCCTGGACTGCGTGGAGTGGCTGGCTGCCGGTTTCGAGATCATCGATTGCCCCTGGCCCGGATGGCAATTCAAACCACCGGATTTTGTGGCCGCTTTCGGTCTCCACCGGGCCCTCGTTGTGGGCGAGCCCTGCCCTGCCGGCAATTTTCCGGCAGACGATCTGGCGGCCGCCCTCGCCAGCTTCCGGCTCAAGCTGCTGAAGAACCGCGAACTGGTGGAAGAAGGCTCCGGAAAAAACTCGCTCCGAAGCCCGGCACTCTGTCTTGCCGAGCTGGCGGGCGCCATACTCCGCCAGCCTGGCGCGATTCCTCTTGCCCAGGGCGATCTCATCAGCACCGGCACGCTCACCGCCGCTCAGCCAATCGCACCGGGTGAGAACTGGCAGGCCAGAATCGAAGGGCTACCCCTCGCCGGGGTGGAAATTCAGACGGTCTGAGGTCAACCGGGGCGTTATACCCGGTTGCGTTGGCGCGCTGCCTCTTCCTGAGCCGGGTTCGGCGAGCCTGCCGGACGTGGCGCGCGCCGCCGGTCAGCCGCGCGAAAGGCATGGCCGCAACTGATGCAGCGGTATTTGCGCTTGTCCGTGAAACGAAGCATGACCCACTCCCATCCGACAGGCTGGCGAATTGCCAGATATTCGGACTGGCAGCTCGGGCATCTCATGGGGAAAATTATATGCGCGAAATCATACAAATTGCCACAAATACGTGGCCGATCTCAACCAGGATGGTGGTAAAAGGACCAACGGGGCTCGTCGCTTTTCGATACTTAAACTGAATGCAATCAACGCTCTGATTTTTGGATGATCAGTTGCTGCTTGTCAGGT
>CAZXCO010000604.1:0-2680 GCA_964639095.1 uncultured Solibacteraceae bacterium | reverse complement strand
GCCCGAACGAGATGTCGCGTGCGATTGTGACGCCGGTATAAGGCGGATTCGGGTGCAGCGGCCGGTAGATCTGCGCCGTTTGCGGCACGCAGACGCCGCGGCCGATCGCCACCAGTTCTTTGGCGATCTGCGGCGGAACCTGGGCCTGCGCCACTCCGGCGGCTGCGATCGCAATCAGCCACAATTCATTTCCTTTGAGTCTCAATGAAATCTCCTGAACTTATCGGGAAGCGCCGCGGGCGTGGCGGCGCGGGGGTATGCCGGCGTCAGGCAATACCTGCTTTATAGAGCGCGAGAAGCTTGCCCCAGGCGCGTTCCGCTTCAGCCTTGTTGTAGATCGGCTGGCCATTGGGCTGCTTCGGCATGTCCGACACGCACCAGCCATGCTGGCAGGTCGTGTACACTTCGATCTCCGCCGGATTGTGAGCGGCCTCGAAGGCCTCTTTCAATTTGTCTTTGGCGTCCGGCTGGGTCTTGTCGTCGCTGGCCGCAATCGCGAAATACATCCGGGCCTTGATCTTCGGCGCGAGCAGATGCGGGCTGTTGGGTTTGTCCGTCACGAGGCCGCCGCCGTGAAACGATCCGCCGGCGCCAATGCGATCGGGCAGGGTAGCGGCCGTCCTCACGACGAGCGGTCCGCCCATGCAGTAACCCTGAACGCCGATCTTTTTCGATTTGTTGACGGCCTTCTGCTTGTCGAAGAAAGCGACGAAAGCGATGGTGTCCTTCTCGGCCGCGCCGTCGGCGCCGATCGAGGCCATCAGAGGTGTGATTTTCGCGCGGTCTTTGCTGAAGTCGAAATTCGAGGCGTCGGTGAAGGGCGGTTTGGAAACGCGATAAAACGGATTGGGCACCAGCACGGAGTAGCCTTCCGCGGCGAGGCGCTTCGCCATCTCACGCATGGAAGGCCGCAGCCCGAACGCATCGGGCCACAGGAGCACCGCGGGATGTGAACCCGATTTCGGATGGATGAACGCGGCATCGCAGGTGCCGTCCGGAGTCTTGATCTGAACGTCGTTTTCGACGACCTGGAGCCCCGCGGCCGAAGCCGACGCCGCCGTGGCGGCCAGACCCGCGGCCACCGAGAGACCCACAAATTCGCGCCGGGCGATATCGCCGGACGAGCCTTCATTCTGCGGAGGATTCTTCTGGTTTTCACTCATGGTGGTTCTTCCTCGAAAAGAGTTTATCTCGTCTGACGATTCGCCGCGCGGCAGGCCAATTTTATTTCTCGCCGTCGGATGGCGGAACATAATAACCGGGGCGCGCCCGCACAACAGCGTCCGCTCGTTCGACCTTTACGCGAATCCGGTGATAGCCCGTGTCATAACGGTCCGGCGTATAGCTGAGAACGTATTCCGTATGAAGCTCCTCCGAAATGGCCGAAATTCCCGCTTCCAGGTCGCGCAGGGTGCGAAACGGGGACTGCCGCCCTCCCGATTCGCCTGTCATGATGCTGAGATCGTCCTGGCCGGCGGCGGCCTTTTCCGCCCGGTAGATCTCCGGAACCAGTTTGCTCAGATCCACGCCGCCGACGATCCCGATGTCATCCCGGTGGAATGCGCTCTTTGCATCTTTCACCGAGATTGTTTTTCCGATGAGCGATCTGCCGATGTGCGGCATAACCAGACTATAGACGGCGATGTTGCCCCGGTCCAATTCACGCAGCACATCGCTGAGACCGGACTCGCTGCCGACATCGCCTGCCTGTGCGACAAGCAGAATCACGCGGCGGCGCTCCGGCGAGGCCTGTTCCAGTTGCCTGGCCGCCTGAACCATCGCGTCCCGGGTCCGTTCCTTACCTGAGGATGAAGGGGCGATCGTCTGAAAGGCTTTATCTACGAGATTGCTGTCTGCCGTCAGCGGCTGAACGAGCCGGACTTCGCTGCCGAACAGGCTGAGCGAGGCTTCACCCGTGTTTCCGATCAGGAGCGCTTCGACCATGCTGGCCACGCGCTGTACGGCCGGCCGCCATGTCCGAACCGCGTCGTTGTTCTGGATGACGACGGCGACGGACAGAGGCTGGTCAATGGAATCGAGACGGAAACTCTGAGGCCGATCATTGTCGGAGAGGAGAAAATCCGCAGCCCGCAGCCCGCGTATCATCTGGCCGCTCTTCGAGACGACCGCGGTTGGCACATCGACCAGCCTGACCGGCACGCGAATAATGGGGGGAGACTGCGCCAGCCCGACGGATGTGAGGAGCGCTACGATACTGAAGCCGGCGACCTTCATCCCTGGCCGCCATGCACGCCGAGGGCCGCCGCAAAATCTAGAATAAAAAGGAAGAAAGCGGTGTACCGGCCTGCGTCACCTGTCGCGCAGGATTCACGCATACGGCGGCGCTCTATCGCTTCCCTTTATAATTGAGCCTCGAACGATTGAGTCTCGAACGGAGGAGGCAGGATGAAAAGACTGATCTGGATCGCCCTGACGCTCGCGACCGCGGCAGGGGCGCAGATCCAATACACAAAGGACGGCGATCTCGTACTGCCGAAGGATTACCGCCTGTGGCCGTTCCTCTCATCGGGAATCGGCATGACGTACTCCAATAAAGCGAATCCGAATCCGGTCTTTGGCAATGTTTTCGTCAATCCGTCCGCCCTGAAGAGTTTCCTGAAGACGGGCGCATGGCCGGACAAAACGATTCTGATCACCGAAGACCGGGCGTCCGCAAGTC
>CAZXCO010000603.1:0-2787 GCA_964639095.1 uncultured Solibacteraceae bacterium | reverse complement strand
CCGTGTCGACTGATCTTCGAACGATGGCGCCGCGCGGTGAATCGGATACCGCATCTTCGTATTCACCGGGCCCATCTTGTCCACCGGGTCGCCAAGCACGTTCAGAACGCGGCCCAGGGTTTCCTTGCCCACCGGCACGCTGATCGGCCCGCCGAGGCTGATCGCCTTCATGCCGCGCACGAGTCCGTCGGTCGGCTGCATGGCAACCGTCCGGATGCGCCCTTCGCCAATGTGCTGCTGCGTCTCGCAGATGATGTCGATCGGCTCCGGAACGTCGAACCCTTCACTCGTAATGCGGATCGCGAAGTGAACTTCGGGGATCTGCCCTTCCGGGAACTGGCAGTCGACGGCGGGACCGGCGACCTGCACCACATGGCCGATCGTTTCCTGTTTTGTATCCAAAAGCGCTGTTGCCATAAAATCTCTCTCTTTTTGCCGGCGATTATTCCGCCGCGGCCGCCGCGCCGCTGACCACTTCGATGATTTCCTTGGTGATGGCCGCCTGACGGATGCGGTTCATGTTCAGCGTCAGGGTGTCGATGACTTCGCGCGCGTTGGTGGAAGCCTTGTCCATCGCGGTCATGCGGGCCGCGTGCTCCGCCGCAACCGTTTCGAGCATCCCGCGGAAGACCGAAACCTCCACATAACGCGGCATGAGGCGATCCAGCATTTCGATGGGCGACTGCTCGTAAATGTAATCCGTCGTCTGTTGCTGGTCCCGGACCGCGTCTTCCTGTTCGAGCGGCAGAAGCTGCATCACCGAGAGCTTCTGGACCATCACGCTCTTGAATTCGTTGTTGAGCAGATAAACGGCGTCGGTCTCGCCCTCCCGGTAGCGCCGGATAATCTCGGCCGCGACCGAGACGGCGTCTTCGTACGACGGCCGGTTCAGAATGTTGACGTGCTCGGAAAGGATCTGCCCGTAGCGGCGCCGGTAATAGTCGCGTCCCTTGCGCCCGATCAGCGTCAACGTCACCTCATGACCCGCGTGCTCGGCGAAAAACCGCTGTGAGGCCTTGATCAGATTGGAATTGAACGCGCCCGCGAGCCCCTTGTCGCTCGTAATGAAGATCAGATCGAGACGGCGGATCTCGCGCCGCGCCAGCCAGGGGCTTTCCGAAGCATTCGCGTCCGATTGCGCGGCGGCGATCAGATTCGCCATCATTTCGCGCATCTGCGACGCGTAAGGCCGGGCCGCAATCACGCGATCCTGCGCACGGCGCAGCTTCGCGGCCGAGACCATTTTCATGGCCTTGGTGATCTGCTGCGTGTTCCGGACCGAGCGGATACGCCGGCGTAAGTCGATGAGACTCGGCATCGGAGTCTAGGCCCGGGCAGCCGCCGAAGCGGACTTCCGGTCAGCGCGGAACCTCTCCTTGAGTTCGTTGATGGCGCCGGTGAGGTCTTTCCGCACCGCGTCGTCGATCGTTTTCTTCTCCCGGATCGCCTGGAGAATGCCGGGCTTCGAGTTATCCAGGAACCGGTAGAGTTCCGTCTCGAAGGCGCGGCAGTCTTCCACGGCAAGATCGTCGAGCAGGCCGGTGGTGCCGGCGAAGATGATCGCAACCTGCTTCTCGACCGGCAGCGGCTGATACTGCGGCTGCTTCAAAATCTCCACGAGGCGTTTGCCGCGATTCAACTGCGCCTGCGAAGCTTTGTCCAGATCGGAGCCGAACTGCGCAAACGCCGCCAGTTCGCGGTACTGCGCCAGATCGAGCCGGAGAGCGCCGGCGACCTGCTTCATCGCCTTGATCTGGGCGCTGCCGCCAACGCGGCTGACCGAGAGGCCGACGTTGACTGCGGGGCGCACGTTGGAGTTGAAGAGATCCGATTCGAGATAAATCTGGCCGTCGGTGATCGAAATCACGTTGGTCGGAATGTAAGCCGAAACGTCGCCTGCCTGCGTTTCGATGAAGGGCAGCGCCGTGAGAGAACCGCCGCCGTTCTCATCGCTCAGTTTGGCGGCGCGCTCGAGAAGCCGGCTGTGCAGATAAAACACGTCTCCGGGATACGCTTCGCGCCCTGGCGGGCGGCGCAGCAGCAGCGAAATTTCACGATACGCCGCGGCGTGTTTCGAAAGGTCGTCGTATACGCAGAGGGCGTGGCGGCCGGTGTCGCGGAAGTATTCGCCCATGGCGCATCCGGCGTAGGGAGCCAGATACTGCATCGGCGCGGGATCGGAGGCGCTGGCCGACACCACGATGGTATAGTCCATGGCTCCGAAATCTTCAAGCGTCTTCACCACCTGCGCGACAGTCGAGCGCTTCTGCCCGATCGCGACGTAAATGCAGATCAGGTCGCCGCCCGTCTGGTTGAGGATGGTGTCGAGCGCGACGGCGGTCTTGCCCGTCTGACGGTCGCCGATGACAAGCTCGCGCTGGCCGCGGCCGATCGGAATCATGCCGTCGATGGCCTTGATGCCGGTCTGCATCGGCTGCCGCACCGACTGCCGGTCGATGACGCCGGGCGCGAGGCGCTCGATGGGAAGCGTTTTATCGGTGGCGATCGGGCCTTTGCCGTCGATCGGCCGGCCCAGCGCGTCGACCACGCGGCCGACGAGCGCTTCGCCCACCGGAACCGACATGATCGATCCCGTGCGGCGCACTTCTTCGCCTTCCTTGATGTGCTGGTATTCGCCCAGCAGCACCGCGCCCACCTGGTCTTCTTCCAGATTCATCGCGATGCCCGACACGCCGTGGCTGAACTCGATCAGTTCGCCCGCCATCACCTTGTCGAGGCCGTGGATGCGCGCGATACCGTCGCCGACCGACATGATCGTGCCGACTT
>CAZXCO010000602.1:0-2770 GCA_964639095.1 uncultured Solibacteraceae bacterium | reverse complement strand
CCTCCGAATGCGTCTCCGTTACCTGCACGACTGAACGGCCACTGGCTTCGGCCGCCCGCATGGCAGTTCTCCTCGCGCCTCGCCCGCGGGCCCGGTTCCCGTGCCGCGCGGCCCACGGGAGCTTTTCAGCCGCCTGCTAGTGATCCGGCTTCCCTTCCGGCTGATCCGGTGGAGCATCGAACGTGACACTGGTGTCAGCTTCGAATTTCCGGTAGTTCCGGAAATCGATGACGTTACGGCTGCAGTCGCTGCTGCCACGCTCACAGCTCAGCGATTCCGAGTGCACGGGCAGCAGGAAGCGGTTGTCTCCGATCCGCACGTAGTCGTAATCGACGGCCGTTTCGGCTGTGTCGAGCGGAAAGGCCGTTGGCATATTCCGGGCCGACATCTCGATGCGCAGAACCCGCGAGTTTTCCTTGTCGATCCAGATGCTCCCCGTGTACTCCGGGTTGTAGGACTGAGCGGCAACGTAAACCTTCCAGTGCGAATGCGGCTGGTCCACGGAGAAGTCGTAACGATAAGCAGGGCGGCTCGCGATGATGCTCGACCGGCGGTTGTGAAAATCCGCGGCGGTGGTGGGAGAGAAGATGTCGAGCAGCACGCTCGAAAACTCTCCCGTCGACCAGGCGCCGGTCTTCTCGACCGCTTCTTTCGGAACCTTTCCGTTGACGAGGACGTTCTTGTAACTTTCCCTGCCACCTTCGGAAACCACGTCCGCGCTCACCGTGTCGATCACCTGCCACGACGTGTGATCCCCATGGGCCGCTTCGGTCTGATAGCGCGTGGTGAACTGCTTCACCATGTAGTTCGGCAGCGTTTCGCTGAAGGAATACGCCGCTTCGCGCGCTTTGTCGATCACGGGATCGCCTGTTTTCGGAAGCGGGGCGACCGAGCCGGCCGACGCCGTCTGGGGCGGCCGAGGCGTCTGCGTGACGCCGTTGATCTCATCCGCATGGAGAGTGGGCCGGGAGACCGCCGGCGGCCGGTTCTCCGCCACAATCGGCGCAGGCTCGGAAGGCTCCGAGTCGCGTGAAGCGCTCCGCTCGGGCGCTCCGCGGCGCAGGCGGGGCGGTCCCGGGTCGTCGGCCTCGCGCGGCGCCGGGGTCTGAGGTGAATCCGTCGGATCAGCGGCCGTGATCTGCGGGGTGATCCGGCGGTCCTGCTGCGGCGGAGTCTTTTCTGACGGGGCTTTCTGCGGAGACGCCGGCGACGAGTCATCCGCTGCAGGCGCCCGGCGCAGACGCGGCGGCCCATCGTCTTTGTCGGGATCGGCGTCGCCGATCGGGGAAGAATCCACCGGTTTCGAAGCCGCCGCGCGTTCCTCTGCAGTGCCCTGCTTTACCTGGTTGACGTTTCGGGCGTGATAGTAGCCGTCATCGTCCTTCGTCGCGTCGATGTTCACGTGGTCGCCCGGCGCGAGATCGCTTGTCTTCGCGCTTCCCCCCGACGCCTTGTAATATCGCGTCTCTTTCGAGAGCTGGACCGTGAGAATGCGCTGATCGTCCGACTGGACGACGAGATCGCTCGCGGATATGCGCCGCAGGATGCCGCTGATCGTGAGCATGGGGACCTGATTCTGCTGTCCGTTGGTCGATCGGGTTCTGCCGCGGCGCGGAAACGGAATTGTGGGACCCTGGCCTGGATATGGACCCTGACCTGGATACGGGCCCTGGCCTGGATACTGACCAGGGTACTGCGGGGGATACTGACCGGGATAACTGATTTGGCCGAAGGCGCTGCCAGCGACCAGGAACGTTGAGATCAGCAGAACACTTCGCTTCTGCCTACCGGGCCGACGAGCCATAGCTCTATTTGACGACATTTTCGGCCCCTCGGTTTCCCCTTCGAGAGCCGCGGAAACTACCTCGCGGCCGGACCGGCCTGTTCGAGCATATCGATCGTGCTGCTGAGTTGGGAATAAAAATACCGCCTGAGAATGTCCAGCACTTCGATCAAAGCCGGATCCCGAATAGAATAGAAAACCTGGTTCCCGACCCTCCGATTGACGACAATCTGTTTGGCCCGCAGAATCGCCAGATGCTGCGACGCGTTGGCTTGTTCGATCCCGAGCCGTTCGATCAGCTTGCCTGTCGACATCTCTCCGTCGCGCAGGAGTTCCACGATGGCGATCCGCGTCGGATTCGCCAGAGCCTGGAAGATCTCACTTTTGAATCGCCGTAGAGCGTCACCCATACTCATAGAGTATATTCGAATAGTTGAATGTATGCAGGAAAGGACACATTAAATCGAAAATGTCAAAATCTGCCGTTGCCAGTAACGGCAAATCCGCAGAACTGGAATCGAACACTGCGCGTAACCTCTCCACTCCCTTAAGCCAGAATGAACATCTCCTGAAGTGGGTTGACAAGATGGCAAAGCTCACGCAGCCCGCGGCCATCCACTGGGTCGATGGTTCCCAGGAAGAGAACGACACGCTCTGCGCCGAAATGTGCGCGAGCGGAACGCTGCTGAAACTGAACCAGGATTTGTGGCCGGGATGCTACTATGCCCGCTCCGACGCCAGCGATGTCGCGCGCGTGGAAGCCCGCACTTTCATCTGCTCCCTCTCGAAGGATGCCGCCGGACCGACCAACAACTGGCAGGATCCGCATGAGATGCATCTCAAGCTGAAGAATCTGTTCAACGGCGCCATGCGCGGCCGGACCATGTATGTGCTGCCCTTCAGCATGGGACCCGTGGGTTCGCCCATGTCGCAGATTGGCGTGCAGTTGACCGATTCGCCATACGTGGTCGTGAACATGCGCATCAT
>CAZXCO010000601.1:0-4433 GCA_964639095.1 uncultured Solibacteraceae bacterium | reverse complement strand
TGCAGTACCGCTGTCCGGTCGGCGGCGGACCGTCGTCGAAAACGTGGCCGAGATGCGCATCGCAACGAGCGCAGCTGACCTTCGTCCGGACCATTCCGTAGCTCGTGTCCGACGCCTGCACCACATTCTCTTTGGCGATGGGCTGATAAAAGCTCGGCCAACCCGTGCCCGATTCGAACTTTGTCTTCGAATCGAACAGAACCGTGTTGCAGCAGATGCAGTGATACAGCCCGTCCGCATGATTGTAGGCGTACTTGCCGGTACCAGAAGCCTCGGTGCCTTCCCGCCGCGTGACGTCGAATTGCTGCGCTGTCAACTGCTTGCGCCATTCGTCATCGGATTTGACAATCTTTGTCACTTCCTCGTCTCCCGTCTTCCTGCCGCTGGCGTCGAAGCCGGCAATGCGAACCATCTTTGCAGCCCGCGCCATCTTGTTCGTGGCCGCGGCCAGAGAGCAGACGCCGGCGCCGGCTGCCAGGCTCATCAAAAACCCGCGGCGATGAAGTGGTTGACTCAACATGCTCATTTGATCTCCTTCGTGTAATATTCCGGATACTTCTGCTTGAAGTTATTCAGCAGCGGAATGTCCACGGCCGCAATATAACCCTGAGTCGGATTGTGGTCGAGGAAGTGCTGATGATCCGCTTCTGCCGGGTAAAAGCCGTTCAGAGGCACGACCTGAGTGACAATCGGATTCTTGAACACGTGAGCATTGTTCAATTCGCGGATGTAATCCTCCGCCAGCTTCTTCTGCTCGTCATTGGCATAAAAGATCGCGGAGCGATACTGAGTGCCGACATCATAATGCTGGCGGTTCAGCGTGGTGGGATCATGCGCAGCCGAAAAATAGACCTTCAGCAGATCGCCATAACTGACCTTTGTCGGATCGTAGGTGATCTTGATGGATTCCGCGTGACCCGTGTTGCCGTTTTCAACGATTTCATAAACGGCCGTTTCCTTCTTGCCGCCGGAGAAGCCCACGACGGTTTTCGTCACGCCCTTCATGTGCTCGAAAATCCCCTGCATGCCCCAATAGCAACCGCCCGCCAGCACGGCAGTCGCCGAGTTTCCCGCCGGTTCGCTCGCTTTCGGCGGTTCAGGGAAATTTGAAATCTTCCCCACTGCCAGTCCGGCGGTAACCAGTCCCGCCGCCGCTACACCAAAAAGCAAAATTGTGTTTCGCATTTGATCTCCAGGAGACTCCATCGGGGACTCCTGCCGCCGGCGCATGGCCGGCCTGGCTGTCCCCTTAAATTATGATACGCGCAATCCGGCCAAACGGTGTGAACTTCGATTCCCATTCCGGCCGGTACGCAAGCCGCAGGAGTATCATACTCCACCCCCGCTTTCATCACCCGGCCGGGAGGCTGCTGGCGGCTGTTTTCGTCCAGCCGGGCCGGACTGTTGCAAAATCAGATGGTGCCGCACGTCATGAAACAGTTCCGAACCGTAAACGCCTCGCTCTGGCAATCCGCCGTCGATCAGGTCGTCGCCAGAAAAAATGCCGGGGCCTCTCCCGCCGCCAGCGTCGCCGGCCCGTCGCCGGCGCATCCGGCGCGGCCCGATCAGTCCAGCCCCGATATTGTTTACGGGAACGAAATCGCGCAGGCGATCGATGAAGGGCAGCCGGTGCCGGAGGCGACGGGCGCGGTTGCGGCGGCAGCCCTCGGCGAGTCGGTCGGGTTCTGCGCCAGCGCCGCCTTCCATCTGGCAGAGGCCAGGGTCAAGGCGTTCTTCACTCACGACGACACGGAGCTGAACCTGCTGAAAGCCAGACTCGAGACGCCCTTTGCGCAGTGTGATCCGCGCTGGACGGAGGTCCTCGAAGTCTATGCCGCCAGCCGGATCGCCGACAAAACCATCCCCTACCGCCGTCACACGAACCCTGGCGATTTCGTGATTTCCAACCGGCTGCCGGCAAAGGCCACCGTCGCCCTTCTGGGCGACTGGGGCACGGGACAGGAAGGGGCAAAGCAGCTTCTGGTGCGCATCGCGGCGCGCCATCCCGACGCCGTGATTCACCTCGGAGACGTCTACTATTCCGGCACGAAGCACGAAGTCCAGAACTATTTCTATTCGATCTGGCAGAAAATTCTGGGGATCCCGAAAGTCGCCTGGGGAGAGAAACTCACCGATCTGTCGAAAACGCCCGCGACCTTTCATCTCGCGGGAAATCACGATATGTATGCCGGGGGGCAGCCCTACTACTCAGTAATCGACATGCTCGGCCAGCCGGCAAGTTACTTCTGCCTCCGCAACGAGCACTGGCAGTTTCTGGCAATGGATACGGGCCTGCACGACTCCAACCCTTCGCGGGAGGGCGATCCCACTTGGCTCGAAGACACGGAAGTGGAGTGGCTGAAGGACAAGATCCGCAACGCGGGCGGCCGCAAGACCATCCTGCTCTCGCACCACCAGTTGTTCACCGCCTTCGAGGATATCGGGAAAGCACCGATCAACGGAAAACTGCTCTCCCAGCTGCAGGACGTCCTGCCTCAGGTCACCGCCTGGTTCTGGGGGCATGAGCACAATCTCGTGATCTATGGAAAGTATTTGAACGTGCTGGGACGCTGCATCGGCCATGGCGCATTTCCCGTGCAACCGGAGGAACTCCGGGCTCCGAATCCGGATATCCCGTTGAATCCTGTCACGCTGGCGAAGGACACAAAGGGATTTTTCGAGCACGGATACGTGACGATGGAACTCGACGGCGCGGACGCGCACGTCACGTATTACCAGTACGATCCGAACTCCGGCGCGGAAACCGTGCTTTTCTCGGAAACCCTGTAATATCCGCCGCCGCGCTCGCGCGGTCAGATTCCGAGGCGGGCCCGGAGAGATCGCAGCGCGCGGAGTCCCTCCTGCGCGACATCGTTGTCCGGATCGCGGCTGACCTTTTCCAGAAACGGCACGGAGTCCTTGTCACCGCTCGCCGCCAGCACGCGCGCCAGATAGATTTTTTCGTCTCTCGTCCCCTGATCGATGGGCGCATAGAGCGCCGCGAGCACCGGCTTCCGGCGCGCCGCCTCGACCAGATACGCATAGGCAATCTGGTCGTTCGCAGCCGAGTTCAGCGTGTTGAGCAGATACCGGAACGCGCCTTCCTCCGAGAGATCGATCCGGCCCTCCATTACCAGCCCGAACGCCGCGGCCAGGCGGGGCTGCATCTTGTCTTCGTCATGCCACAGCTTTTCGAGAGCCGGTAAATCGGCCGGATTTCCGATCCGGCCCAGACCTTCCGCAGCCGCCGCCCGCATTTTCTCGTCCTTCGATCCGATCTGCCGCAGGAACAACTCGCGATCCTGCATCTGGGGCATCATGGCGATGGAAAAGAGGGCCGCCCGCCCCACCTTGCTGTTGCGGGGACTGGCGACAATCGAGCGCAGAGTGGGCAGGGCCTCCGTGCTGCGAAGCAGACCAGCGGTGTCGATGGCGGTGGTCTGGACGCGGTCGTCGAAATCGCGCAGAAGATACGTGATTCGCGGCCCGGCTTCCGGATCGCGGATCTTCTGCATGGCGATGAGCGATTCGTACATCACGTCGTTGTTTTTCGTGCGCAGGGCCTCAACCAGATCCGGCAGAGCGGCCTTCCCGCGCAGAATTCCGATGGCCCGGCAGGCATTGGCCCGCGAGTCCATGCTTGACCCGCCGCGCGCGAGTTGTCCGAGCGCGGTGATGACTTCCGGCCGCACGATGATGAAGGCGTCGATCACCTGGTCGTTCGAATCGCTGAACTTCTCCTTGATCGAGGCGCCGGCCCGCACAATCGTCGAACCCAGCCCCTGCTTGACATATCCTGGCAGGTAATAATCCACCAGTCCGTCGGTGGCCCGGATCTGCATTTCCGGGTCGGGATCGTGCGTGGCGCGAATCAGCGGGTCGATCGAGTCCTTGCCGCCCAGCGCAATCAGTTGTTTGACGGCTTCAACCCGGGTATCGATGGAGGCGCTGTTGAGATACCCGGCGACCTGCGGAATAGCGTTCTGGCCCTGTTTCGCCACCGCTCGAACATCTTTCGGAGTCTGGCCGGCACAGGTAACTGCCGCTAACGGAACCAACAGGCAGAGGGACAGGAGAACTCGCTGCATCTACTTTCGATTATGCCGCGAAACCAAAGCAGGTTCCAGAATCCTGAAGGCCTTCGCTTCCTCAGCGCCGCTGGTGCAACAGGTCTGGAGATAAGATGTGGGAGGAAATATCATGGTCATCCGCAAAGCCCCCGATCTCCGCTATTCCGACGTCACTCCGAAAGAAACGTATCTTTCACGGAGGCGCTTCCTCGCGGCTGGTACGGCCTGCGTCGGAGCGCTCGCGAGCCCCTTCGGCGCGCAGGCCGTGACCAGGCTCAGCGGCATTTCGAAAAGTCCTTACAGCACGACCGAAAAGGTGAGTCCTTTCGAGGCCGTCACCGGTTACAACAACTATTACGAGTT